>CAJVYZ010000001.1 GCA_913009915.1 uncultured Gemmatimonadota bacterium
GTGGGGGGGGTGGGGTGGGGGGGGGGGTGGTGGGGGTGGTTTTTTTTTTTTTCAAGCAGAAGACGGCATACGAGATATATCAGTGTGACTGGAGTTCAGACGTGTGCTCTTCCGATCTGGTCTGGCATACGAGCGCCTCGGTCTGGTCGACTCGGCCATCGCCATGTATCAGGTCGCCGTCGAGGATCCCTCGCTAGCTGCCGTAGTCCAGGATATTCCATGGCGCGGCTTCACCTACAAGCGTCTCGGCGAGTTGTTCGAGGATCGGGACCGCGAGCAAGCCCTCGACTACTACACTCGGTTCGTGGACCTGTGGCGGAACGCCGATCCTGAACTGCAACCGGTGGTCGATGAAGTGAAGTTGCGCATCTCCGAGTTGAGCGGGGAACCAAACTAGCAGCGATCAGTTGTCCGCCGTCCGCTGACTGCCGACCGCCAACCCAGAAGGGCACCACACTTGGCTGACTTCATCGACCGCGTCCAAGCCGCCGTGGGCGACACCTACCGCATCGAAAAAGAACTCGGCGGCGGTGGCATGAGCCGCGTGTTTCTAGCCGAGGAGGTCGAGCTCCACCGCAAGGTCGTCATCAAGGTGCTGCCGCCCGACATGGCGGCCGGCGTCAACCAGGATCGCTTCCGCCGGGAGATCCAGCTGGCGGCCTCGCTGCAGCACCCACACGTGGTACCCCTGCTGACCGCCGGGTCGGACGACGATCTCCTCTACTACGTGATGCCCTACATCGAGGGCGAATCGCTCCGTGCCAAGCTGTCGCGCGAGGGAGAACTGCCGCTCAAGGAAGTCATTCGCATCATCAGAGAGGTGACCGACGCGCTGTCGTTCGCCCACCGCCATGGCGTGGTACACCGCGACATCAAGCCCGATAACATCCTGCTGTCCGATGGCCACGCGGTGGTAACGGACTTCGGCGTGTCGAAGGCGGTGTCCGAATCCACCGGGGGCGCCTCTTCGCTGACATCGCTGGGTGTGGCGCTGGGGACGCCGGCCTACATGTCGCCCGAGCAGGCGGCGGCCGATCCCCACGTCGACCACCGGGCCGACATCTATGCCTTGGGCGCCATGGCCTACGAGATGCTGACCGGCCAGCCGCCGTTTACCGGGGTTACCCCACAAGCCGTGCTGGCCGCGCAGGTAAGCGAAGCCCCGGCGCCGGTGGACCGTCACCGGACCACCATCCCCGCGCCCTTGGCCAACCTGGTGATGCGCTGCCTGGAGAAACGGCCTGCGGACCGGTGGCAGGCGGCCAACGAGATGTTGCCGCTGCTCGAATCGGCGGCTACGCCCACCGGCGGCATGACGCCGACCGGCACCGCGCCCTACCGGAGCGTCGACCTCGATTCGGCCCGGCACGGGCATCCGGTTAGGGTGGCCACCCTGTTCATCCTGGCGGCCGTGGGCGTACTGGCGCTGGTGTACGTCGCCGTCATCCAGTTCGGCCTGCCGCTGTGGGTGTTCTGGGGCGGTGTGGGTCTGCTGGTGATCGGCTTTCCCGTCGTGCTGGTGACAGGCCACCACGAACGCCGGCGGGCGGTGGCCGCGGCCACGGGTATGGCTGCGGCCGCACACGCCAGCGTGGGCATCCGCCGCTGGTTTACCTGGCGCATGGCGCTCCTGGGCGGTGTGGTGGCCTTTGCCGGCCTGGGAGTCGTCGCTGCGGGCTATACCCTCATGCGAGTAATGGGGATTGGACCGGTGGGAACGGTGATCGCATCGGGCGCCCTGGACGCCAAGGATCCGATCATCATCGCGGAATTCAACAACCGCACGGCAGACAGCACCTTGGGACGGACCGCGACGGAGTTGTTGCGCATCGGTCTGACCCAATCGCAGGTGGTCACGGTACTGCAGCCCACGCAGGTGGAGGCCGTGCTCAAGCGTATGCAACTGGATCCGTCGACCACGGTGGATCCGCCACTGGCCCGGGAAATGGCGGAGCGAGAGGGGATCAAGGCTTACATCGCTGGTGAGATCGTAGCAATCGGCAACGGCTACGCCATTTCAGCCAGCCTCACCTCGAGCACGGGGGATGTGCTGGTGGCTCGGCAGGCCAACGCGGCCAACGCAGACCAAATCGTCGGCGCCATGGACGACCTGTCATCGGGTCTCAGGGAACGTATCGGCGAATCGCTCACTACCATCCGCCGTAGCGGTCCGCTCGACAAGGTCACCACCGGCTCGCTCCAGGCGCTCCGGCTGTACACCCAGGCGCTCAAGGCCGAGAACGACGGTGACCCCGCCCGGGCAGTGGATCTCCTGGAGGAGGCGGTCCGGATCGACACGGCCTTCGCCATGGCCTACCGCAAGATCGGCGTCATCCTGGGCAACACCTTCGAGCAGCGCGACCGGATGGTCGAAGCCACTAAGCTCGCCTACCTGCATCGTGACCGACTGTCCGAATTGGAGCGCCACCACGCGGTGGCGATGTACCACACACGCGTTACCGGCAACCGTGACGAAACCATGGGGGCCTATCGGACGCTGCTGGACGCCTATCCCGATGACGCAACGGCACTCAACAACCTGGCCGTGATGTATAGCCAACTTCGTGATGATCAACGGGCCCAGGAACTGTACCAGCGAGCGTTGGCGCTGGACCCCACCATCGGGACGTTCCATTCCAATGTGATCGGGACCTTCGGCAACATGGGCATGTTCGATTCGGCCGAGGTGGCGATCGAGCGATTTGCCGAGGCGTTTCCCGGCAATCCACAGATCCTAACTCAACGGGCAGATCTGGCCGAAAAACAGCAGGACTGGCACTCGGTAGAGGATTACTGGAACCAAGTGGCCGCGGATCAGCGGGGCAACCTGTTTTGGGAGGGTTCGGCCAGTTGGTCACTGGCCGCCCTGGCTGATCTGCAGGGGCAAGTGGCCAAGGCAAACAGACACTGGCGCGACGCCAATTCCGCTTCGTTGCAACGGGGGATTAGCGACGGCTACCTTATCAACCTGGCGCAGCAGGGATTGGTCGACGTGATGGTACGGCGCCGGCCCGATGACGCCGTGGACCGCATCGAGCGTGGTTTGAAAGATCACCCGCTGGATTCTCTGGCCGTCCGCGATCGCCCCTATATCTGGCTAATATGGCTCTACTCCGCGGCGGGGAGGGTGCCCGAGGCCAATAGCTACTTGAGCGACTTCCTGGCTTCAGGGCAAATACAAGAGAGCCGTCAGTCCGAGCGCTGGTCGCATTTTGGCCGGGGTGTCATCCAAATAGCTGAGGGCAATGCCGCCGGCGCCATCCAGGAACTTCGTGAGTTCGATGAAGACACCGGCTGCCGTGTTTGTGTCCTGCCGCTGCTGGCTCGAGCCTACGACCTACAGGGCGACGCCGATTCGGCCATTGCCATCTACCAGCGATACACCGATGGCTACTCGCGGGGGATGTGGATAGACCACGCTGAACTCGCTGGGGCCTACCGACGATTGGGCGAGTTGCACGAAGAGCAGGGCGACACCGAAGCCGCCCTGCAGCGCTATGGCCAATTCGTCGATCAGTGGCGCGAGGCCGACGCGGAGCTCCAGCCGCAAGTAGACGAGGTCAAACAGCGCATGGCTCGCTTGAGTGGAGAGCCTAACTGACGGGAGCCGGCAACCAGCCGGTAGCTGGCCCCCGGCCTGCCGGGCAACTTGCATCAACCCATCATCGGCGTTGCGGGCGGAGTAGCTTCGGGGGGTCAGCATGACCACACACTAATCCATTGGGCATGGGCGGGTTGGAAAGAGGGGAGGCGATGGACAGGGGTCGGAGAAACCCGCGGGTCGGAGAGTATACTGAGACCCGGCGCTGCCCACCGCAGAAGGGAAGGGCCGCGGGAGTCGGACCGAATCCGGGCAGGGCGCCCGAAGTCCGACCCCCTCTTCCCTTCTTCCCTCAGTCAGTTGACGTCGATCTTCATTACCACTTTGAGCGTGGCACCGCTCACCGTTGCCTGCAGCCATGAGCGGCCAGTCTTGTTTCCCAGGATCCACATGGTACTGGCGCGTCCGTCATCCCCGGTCATGGCCCGCTGCGGATTGACGATTCCGGCGGGACCGCTGAAGCGGACCTGCTTGTCTGCCACCGGATTGCCGTAGGCGTCGGTCACCAACACCACTACCCGTCGTGCCAGAGGCTTCCCGGCGGTGCCGGCGGTGGGCGGTTTCACGAACTCGATGTTCCCCGCGCTCCTCGGTTCGGCAGTGGCGACGGCCACCAGTGGCGCCTTTACCCCGGCCACACGGATGGCCAGCTCCTGCCTGCCCGACCGGCGGCCCAGGGTCCAGGGGATGGCCACTTGGCCTTTGACGTCACTGGCCAGCACGGCCTCGAGAACCGACCCATGCCTGGCCTCGACAGTGACTTCGACTCCGGGGACCGGGTTATCGTGTTCGTCGAGGGCCCGCACGACGATGGCCTTGCTAAGCCCCTTCCCCACAGTGCCGTGCTGCCCTTTGCCGCTGACGATCTCGGCGCGGCTCACCCGCCCGGGCTCGGCCAACGCGTCGATGACGTGCGGCGGAATCGTCCGCGGGTTGCCGACCGACACGTCGGCGTGCTGCTGCCCGGCGTGGCCGCCTAGCGTCCACCGGGCGCGAGCCTGGCCCAGGGAGTCCGTACGCCGGTCGATCGGGTCGATGGTACCACCGTCCCGGGTCGACCAGGTCACGGGCAGATCGGGGAGAATGCGGCCCAGTGAATCGGTCACCTCGATCGTCAGTGTGTCGGCCAGCGCGGTGCCGAAGCGGGCTGCCAGGTCGTCGTGCAGGCTGGTGATCTCGATGTTGTTAGGGTGCGGATCGGCTTCGGCGTACACCATCAGCGTACTGTCAGCACCATCCACGGAAACACGCACCGCCTGACGGCCGGGAGTCGGTCCCAGGGTCCACCGCGTCCGGGCGACGCCGGTGCCGTCCGTCATTACCTCTTCGTGCTCCACCGTGCCGCTGCCGAACAGCGGATAGAATCGTATGGTGGCTCTCTCGAGCGGCGTACCACCGCGGGACCACACTCGGACTTCCACGGGACGGTCCAGACGCCGCCCGGCCGCGGCGTGTTGCTCGCCACCCACCAGCGCTATCTGCTCCGCCGCCGGAACGACGCGGATGGTTGCCTGGGAGCTCACCCCCTCGAGGGACGCCGTGACCACCGCCCGTCCGGGAGTGATGCCGGTGGCCGTTCCCAGCGAGTCGATGGTGAGGACGCTGTGATCGGAGGACGTCCATCGGGGTCGCAGGCCGAGGATTTCGTGCCGCCGGGCGTCGACTGCCATGGCGAAGATGGGCCTGCTTTCCTGCTCCGGAATGCTGAATGTGCTGTCGACGTCGATTTTCACTCCCGCGAGCCGCTGTGAGGCGACCACCCAGGAGGTGTCGGAGTACTCCCGGACTTCGGCCACGATGCCGGTCTTCCCAGGACCGCGCACCACGGTCACACCGCTCGAGTCCACCACTGCGACGGCCGGGTCTAGGCTGCGCCACGTCACGCTCGCCCCGAAGAGGGTACTTCCTCGCTTGTCGGTAACGGTCGCCGCCAGGTGGATCGAATCACCAATGGCGAACGCCGTGTCGCCACGCGGAGTCAGGCGGATGCTGCGGACGGCGTAGTCCGACAACGACAGTCCCTCGGAGGCGATCCATCCAAACAGACCGATCGAGTCCGAATCGGACATGAACGACACCATGGCCGCTCCCGAGGTGACGCTCAGTGCCACCCACTTGGCGACGGTGCCCACCATGCTGGCGCGGTGGTGGCCCGCTGGATTCTTACGAGCTGGCATGAACTCGGTCGTTGGGAGGGTGAATTGGTTAACCGGAGGAACCAAGTCGGCACGATCCACGCCACGGGATTTGGCCGCGGGCGCGAGCCATAACACCAAGAGTGACAACAAGATATGGATGATGACACGGGGCGGGTGATCGACCGGCGACCGGCGGATCGCCAGACCCTGCAGGCGACTGCCCGGGCACTGCAAATAGCTGCAGCGTTGGCTGGGACTCTGGAAGATGTCAGGAGCGGTTCAGCAGGCTGGCGATGCTCTGCACCACCTCGGCTTCCGCCTGACTGATGTTGTGCTCATCGAAGACGTCCGTGGCGGAACTATTGGCCACGTGATTGGCCAACTGGAGGAGATCCCTGATGAATCGCTCGACCTCCGCGGGTACCAGTTTGCCCAGCAGCAGAATACGGGTTTGCTGCATGGCGGTCACGAAATCGCGCTCGTCCTGCAGATACGCGGTGAATACCGTCGGAAAGTCGTCTTCCATCGACCGCAGGATCTCCGACAGCACCGGGCTGTCGAAGGCGACCTCGGTCAGGATATCGAACAATGCCGCCCGCTCCCGTTGGTCGATGGTGTCGTCTACCTGGGCTACCCGGAAATACACTCGCAGGACGGCAAACTGGAGCGTCCGCCATTCGTCGTTGGTAAAACGTGCGTCCTGGACTTCCACCATATGGGCTCCTGGAGAACGGTCGGGCGCCAGTTGATCACTTAGTAATGAACCTTACCGCGTGACCGCCCACCGTGGATGTGTTCCAGCGCACATTTCCGGGTTTTCGGTCGATTCCCTCCCCTGGCGGTTTGCCGGCGTCCATATTGCTGGTGTCCCCAACGACGAGTTCTCATGGAACGGATTCCTGAACCCGAACTAATGGCCGAAGATGATCAGGCGCAGGCATACGCCTTGGCGGATTTTGAAGAGGCGCACCGCCGCATGCTCGAGGTGTTCCATGATTGTTTCCCGTCGCTGCCCGACACCGGCCATGCGGTGGATCTCGGGTGTGGGCCCGGGGATATAGCGTGCCGCTTTGCTGCTCGCTATCCTGGCTGGCGCGTTGACGGGGTGGATGCCTCTCCGGCGATGCTGGGATATGGGCCCGTTGTCATGGATCGCTACCCCGGGGTAGCAACGCGGGTCACGTTGGTTGAGGGCCTGCTGCCCCATTGCCCCGTTCCGCGTGAGCGATATGACGTGGTCCTGAGTAACAGCCTCCTCCACCACTTGGCCGATCCCCAAGTTCTGTGGATCGCGGTCCGGCGTCTGGTGAGTTCCGGCGCTCCGGTACTGATCATGGACCTCGTCCGCCCGGCGGCCGACGACGACGTTGATGGCTTGGTGGAGGAGTATGCGTCGGGAGAGCCGGAGGTACTGCGCCGCGACTTCGCCAATTCGCTGCGCGCCGCCTACCGGGTCGATGAAGTAGCATCGCAGTTGGTGGAGGCGCGGCTGCCGTGGTTGGCGGTGGCAATGGTGACGGACCGTCACATGATCGTGTCCGGCGTCGCTCCCTGAAAGCGGAGGCTATGCCTCTCCGGCACGGCGGACGCGCCGATTGAGCCGCAAGAACTCGAAGAATCGCGGCATCAGGAACCGGCGAGGCGGGGGGCCGGGGTCGGCCGATTGGAGAACCGCTAGCAGGTCCTGCGGGCTCACTTGGCGTGTCATCGTGTCCAACGAGCGAGCCAGCACAGTTCGCCCACGGCCAACCGTCACCATGGCGGGGATGGGGATCCCTCCGTGTTCGTGCTCGTTCAGCAGGTCCCAGGTGCGGATGACGCTGCGATCGGTATCGCACAACAGATCGAAGGGGAGATAAAGCTCGGCCTGCAGCAATGCCGCCGTCCGAGGAGGGTCGACCGATACAGCCGCCAGGTCGAAACCGGCGGCACCGATGGCGTCGAAGTGATCACGAAAGTCCGCCAACTGGCGAACGCAGAACGGTCACCAATGGCCTCGGTAGAACAGAAGAATGGCAGGTCGGGTGTCCACCTGCTCGTCGAGGTGCCACGGTTGCTGACTGGCGTTCGAGAGTTGGAAGTCGGGGGCCACGGCCCCCACTCGTGGGATATTGGGTCGCCCGGGCGGTTGGTCATCGTCCATCGTCGGATCGTTGCTCCGCGGGTCGTCAATCATGCTTCGGGCTCGAGGAATTCGATCCACATCCCGCGCGCCAGCCCGGGCGGCACGAGAAACGATCGTCCTCTCCCGGAAACCGTGGTGAAGGGGAATCGTCGCCCCACGCCAGTGGCGACCACCTGGCGCGCTCGCACGATACTCTCGACGATTATTGTCACGCCCATGATGCTCTCGCCCTGTTGTTCGAGATACGAGGCGGTGATGCCTTTGAGGTCGGTGGGGCTCACGAGAACCAGGGTCCCTTGCGCCATGGGGAATGCACGACCCAGTCCGTTGAGCGGTTGCATGGCGACGACATCCCCGGCTGTCCAGCCCAGGGCCTCCAGTCGTCGGGTCGTTGCAGCAATGTCCCGGACCACCAGCCAGGCCGCGGTCAGGCCGACAGCGGTGTTGGCGTGAACCACCGCGGTGCCGGAGTCAGCGGGATGGTCCAGGTACTGAATGAAGAACACCCGACGAAGCGGTTCCGGTTCCATGAGGGCCACGGTTCGGAACCCACTGGGGCTGGGCCCCGTGTCGCTGAAGCCGGCGTCACGACTGGTCAGGTGGTCCACTACCGCCGTCATCGAGTCCGTAGCAAACGCCAGAAAAGCTCCACCCTCCCGGTGTTCGAGAACCTCCAGGTACCACTTTGACACGCTGTCCCGGGCCTCTGTGGCGGTGATCAACTCCAGGAGCGTGCCATCCTGCAGCTTCAGGAACACGTTGCGGATGGAATTCTGGTGGAGCCGGCCGGGAGTAGCGGTGAAGCCCAGGGCAGTGTAGCTGGTGGTGGCGGCACCGAGATCGCGGACGGCGATAGGGACGTGATCTAGCCTGGCCGCGGTGACGGGCGTGCCTTGGGCCATTAGCACCGACACCGGAATCGCCAGCTGGACGAGCATGCTCCACGTGTGCCTAGCGAGCCAGACGGACATTGGTGAACGCGGGCTCATCGGTGACTTCCCGGGTGACGTGTGGCGCCAGCCATTGCGGAATGGTGGGGTGTCGCTCGTCCGGCAGTTCGATCTCGCCCAGCACGAGGGGTTGGTCCAGAAACTCGTCGATCTCCCAGATGAAATCTCCATCCGGGACCAGGTAGCGGCGCTTACGAATGCGCCGTCCATTGGTCAGGGGCCACAGCGCATCGAAGAATCGTTCGGTCATCGGCTCTTCGATTTCGATGCGCGAGACTCCTCTGCCGAGTTTGATGGTGCGGACGAAACGGGTCTTGCCGGCCTGGCGCACCCGGCGGATTCGTTCGATGATCTTGGTGCCCGGGAGATACCCCTGCACGATCTCGACGGACGGTGCGGCCGCCGCGGTGTCGGGGAGGCCCTCGAGCAAGTACTTGCGTTCGATCTCTCGGTCGAGGGGCGGATCGGTGGTGGAGGCCATCGACGTGAGTGTACCGGTTACGCTGCTACCACGACTGGGTTGGCGAATCGCACTCGCTGGATGGCTTGCTGCCGCATCAACTGGATGAACGGCAAGGCAAACTGAGGATCGAAATCGTCGCCGGTGTTTTCTTCGATCAACGCCAACGCCTTCTCCGACGGCCAGGCGTCGCGATATGGGCGGTTGGTGCACAGCGCGTCGTACACATCGCACACGTGAACCAGGCGGCTGGCGATGTGAGTTGGGCGCGCGTAGTGCATGGAAGGGTAACCGCCGCCGTTCAGCATGATGTGATGTTCGTAAGCCACGATGGCGGGCACTTCCAGCCGGACGTCCCGGCCCAGGATGATCCTGGCGCCTTCGTCGGGGTGTCGCTGCATGACGCGACGCTCTTCGTCGGTAAACGCTCCGGGCTTGACGAGAATCTCCTTGGGGATCCTTACTTTCCCCAGATCGTGCAACAACCCGGCCACACCCATCACTCGTACGTCCCGCCCCTGAAGGCCGATGTACTCGGCGACGGCCATGGCCAGGACCGCCACGTTGGTGGAGTGTGTCGTGGTGTACTGATCGAATTCCTTCAGTTGGAGGAGCGGAAGGAGGATCTCCTCCTGGCTGTGCATGGCGGTGGACAACGACCGCACCACCATCTCCGCTTCGAGCATGGGGATGTCGCCCTGGTCCTGCACTTGCCGGTGCATCCACTCGATGGTGTCGATGTCGTCTTGCAGCGTGTAGGCGATCGTGGCGCTGGTCCCCAGTAGTTCGTCGGTCTCCTCCGCCTCCTCGATGCCGACCAAGATTGGCCCGTAGCGGATTCCGGTGCGCCGCATGTACCTGGCCTCGGTGGTGTCCAGCGATTCACCCTTGAACCGGAGGTAGGCGTCACGGAGAAATTCCTCGTAGTCGTCCCGTGTCACGCTCTCGTCGATCTCGACACGCTCGACACCGACCTCGGCCAGTCGAGGTCCCCATTCCCACTCCTTGAGATCCCGGAGCACCTCCCGGTGGAACACCACTTCGCGGTCCACGAAGGTGAATTGCCGCTCCCCTGCCCCATCCACCAGGTCGCGCAGCTTCTCGTACGATTCGTCGACGGCCCGCTCGCGTGCCGGATGGCCTTTGTCGTATAGGGACATGACGGCCAACACGTGCCCCATGGACATCAGAAACCGAACAGGATCGCTCATGCGCTGGTGACCATGGCGCGGATCTCCTCATGCGTGCTGTTTCGAGCCGAATCGAGCACCAACTGAACCTCCGGCGAATCGGCCCAGGTCGTTGACAAGGCGCCCAGGGCCGCCAGCATTTCGGGCGAGACAGCAGCCAGGCGGCGTCGGCGCTGCCACCACTTGCGTTTGGCCAGGGCTTTGTCAAGCAGCGCCCTGCGGGGCCGGGAGGTGGTGAGACATCCGAGCACCCGGATGGCCAGCACGCGGATGTCGCCGTCATCGTCGTCCAACAGTTCCAGCGCTCGACGCTCCGCCTTGGGAGGGCAGGCCACCGTGGCGGCGGTCAGGGCCATGCGGATGATCGAGGTGTCGTCGTCGGTCAGCCCGATCAATATGCCGCTCTCTCGCACCTCTGTCCCCTGAGCCTGGAGCATCAACTTGACGGCTTCGCGCCGTACTCGCGCGTCGTCGGCGCGGGCATGCATTTCCGGCGAGAAGCCCTCGGGCCACTCCGGCAGCGATCCCAACAGGATGAGGAGGTTTCGCTTGACGTACCATTCGGCTTGGGACAATCGTGCCGCGGCCAGTGGACCGACCCCCGAGCCCATGGCTGTCAGGGTGCTCAGCAGGCGGTGGCGCATGGCCCGAGACTGCGCCGTCGCAAGGGCGTCCAGCAGCGGCTCGGCGGCGTCGGCGCCGAGCCGCTCGAGTACCCGCTGGACCCCTTCGACGTTGTGTTCGTCGTGGGCCAGCAAATATGTCACCTGTTCTGGCGACGAAAGGTACGCCCAGGTGTCTGCCGGAGTAGAAGACGCCTCCGGGGCGGCATCGAGAATGTCCAGCAACTCCTGAAACCGGCCCGTCTGCAACATGTTGTCTACCGCGTTGGCCACCGTGGCGCCAAACACGCTGACCTCCATGGCCATCTGGATGATCCGGGGGGCCTCGCTGGTTGTTTCACTGGTTGCGCTCGTGGTCTCCTCGGTTCCGACGGCCGCGAGCCGCTCGAGGACCGCGGTGTATGCCTCCGGATTGGGATCCTCCAGGGTCCAGTCGTCGAGCAGGGACTGGACCGATTCCCTGAAGCTGTCGTCGGCCTGTGGTTTGAGGGCGGTGTTGCTATCCCTCTCGGCGTGATCCGCCAGCTTGGACAACAGGCGGAGGAACGAATGGGAGATCGTCTGCTGGCCCGTATCCGCCGCGGCCTTGACCAGATCCATCACCGCGCTGACCGGCAACGTCGCCGATAGATCGGAGAGCAGCTGATTCCGGTCGGCAAGGCCTCCGCCAACCTCGAGGAGCCGCTTGAGGGTAGCCTGGTCGAGCGACTGCAGGAGGCCGGCGACCTGTTCTTGCATGGCCTTGGCCTCGGCTCCCTCACGGAGTTTGAGTTCCCGTCCCAATTGTGTGAGGTACCCGACGATGACCTGGTCGTATGTCCGGTCTCCCTTGCGGTCCTTGATCGCCTCAGCGACTCGATCCGGGTCTCCGCCGGTCGCGTCGTCGGTCCCGCCCACGGTATCCTTGCGTAGCGCCGCCGCCGCCAGTCCCAGCCATAGTTGTGACTGACCAGCCAGCCCTTCACGTTTCGCGTCATCGCCCGCCAGGACCAGCTCATCGAACGTGAGGGGGATCACTTTGATGTGCTGCCAGCGGTCGAGCTCCTCGCTTGGCCGCAGTCCGAATGGCACGTCTTCCCGGTTGGCCTCCGGGCACAATGTGGCGAGAAGATCCGCCAACTCACTCAAGGTGACGCCCGCCTGGAACCGGATGGCAGCCACCTGGTGGCGATGCAACCGCTCGGCCAGTTCCGACAGTACGGCGCTATGCGGATCGGTCGCCACGCCCTCCACGATCAGCTGATTCCGGGCCACCCCCATCGCCAGCATATCACGTTCCGACAGCAGGGCCAGGAGTTGCGTGTAGACCGATTCGGTGGCCTCATTGACGACCGGGTGGTTGGTGGGATACGTGGCGGCCTTGTGGAGGCCGACTGAGAGCTGCACCAGGAACACAGAGATTTCCCGGGACAGCGTCTGGGCCTTTGGGGAGGCCTCAGGTTCATTCACGGCCTCAGGTCCATTAACGATCGGTTGTGGGCGGAAGAGGGTTCACGCCGGCAGTTGTCTACCACAGGCTGCCACCGGCGACTGTCCCACTCGACAATACTGGACCGCGACCCATTCTACTAAAGTACGTACCCGACCGGTGGGCTGAAACCCCAAGCATGCAGTGGGCTCCTACTCGATGCCGGTCTCGATAGCGTCGAGCATGGCCTCGGCGAACTGGTCCACCTCGTCCACGGTGGTGTACACGTTCGGCGTCACTCGCAGACCTTGGAATTCGGGGTGGAGGATCGGCACGGTGACGATGCCGTAGTTTCGGCGGAGCCAGCCCGGGAGGGCCTTGGTGTCCAGCCCGTCGACACTCACCAACCCGATGGCTCCTCCGTACTCCGAGTCGAGTGGCGTGAGAACGGTAACCCGGTCGCTCTCCTCCAGGAGGAGCTTTGCCCATCGGTCTCGCAGGTACCGCAAGCGCGCGACCTTGCGCTCGGCGCCGATGCCCTGGTGGAACGCCAATGCCGCTGAGATGGCATTGTGGTTGGCCGCCGGGTGTGTCCCGATCTCCTCGTACTTGCGGATGTTGTCGTCCATCGATTCAGGTGCGGCCATGAGGGGCCACAGGCCGCGCTGCTTGTCCTTGCGAACGTAGAGGAAGCCGGTACCGATCGGCGCCAGCAGCCATTTGTGCAGACTGGTGCCGTAGTAATCGCAATCGAGCTCGTCACGGGTGAACGGAAAATGGGCGAACGCGTGGGCGCCGTCGACGAACACCTCGATGCCTCGGGGCCGGGCTAATTCGACGATCTCCCGCACCGGCAGGATCTGGCCTGACAAGTTGGTAATATGGGTGACCTCGATGACCTTGGTCCGTGGCGTGATCGCCTCGGCGTACCGCTCGACGATGTGCTCCTGTGATGGCGGGGGCACGGTGAACGAGATTTCCTTCACCACGATGCCGTCCCGGCGGGCGCGTTGCTGCCACCCGGTGATCATCCGGGGATAGTTCTGGGTCGTGACCAGCACTTCGTCGCCCGGCTCTAGGTCGAGGCCGAAGATCATGATCTCCAGGGCCTCCGACGCGTTGCGGGTGATCGCCATCTCTTCGGGGTCGCAGCCAAACTCCTCAGCCAGCTCCCGCCGCACGAACTCGACCCTGGGCTCCAGTACGCACCACATATACTCCACCGGGTGTACGTCGGTGAATTGGAGGTCGCGGACCATCGCTTCCAGAACGTGGGTAGGCGTGGGGCACACCCCGCCGTTGTTCAGGTTGATCAGCGTGCGATCGGGAGCGAAGGCGCGCTGGAGGTGGCTCCAGTATTCCTCGTCGTCCGCTACCGCCCCAGCAGATCGCACCCCTGCCTGCTCGGTGGCGCGGAGGACCCGCCTGATGGCGTCGGAGCGAAAGGGTGGCAGGGCGAGAGTGGCACCGGCAACGGAAGTGACGAACGATCGGCGGTTCAGCATAAGGCGCTCCTGACAGGTGGCTGCACGGGACGTACTCAGTATTCAGCTATTCTTGCGCTGCAGCAAGGAGGCTCACCCGCCCCCTAATCCGTTTACGCGTTCCGCGACTCACTACAACCTTACCCATTGTGACACGATTCATCATTCATTACTCAGTATTCATTTTTCTCCCGCCTCACTTCCCCCGCCGCAGTCCCAGATTCACCACCTTTTGCAGCAGCTCCGGGTAGCTGATGCCTATGTGCGCAGCCGCCGAAGCAAACTCTTCGCACTTGGCGATCTCGGGATTGGGGTTGGCCTCCAGGAAGAACAAGGCGCCGTCTTCCCGCAACCGAAAATCGATCCGGGCGTACCCCTCGAGTTCGAGTGCCTGATAGATACGCCGGCAGGTGCGCTCGATACGCGTCGCCCGTGAGGGCGACAGGTCATCGGCCGGCCGTTGGTAGATGCCCCAATCTGCCTGGACGTCGGTGTCGTGCTTGACTTTCTCGGTGGCGATGTGGGGCATGTTGGCCGGGAGGTTCTCGAACAGCAGTTCCCAGATCGGCAGCACGGTGAGGCGCCGGTTGCCGATGACCCCGACGTAGAGTTCCCGGCCCTCGATGTACTCTTCGACGATGGCGTCGGTCTCCAGCTGCCGGTGGACGTAGCTGATCCGCTCGGCGAGGGCGCCGTCGCTATGGACCACCGATGACCGGGAAATCCCGAACGAGGCATGCTCCACCAGACTCTTTACGATGACCGGGTAGCGCAGGTGATCGGCAAGACGCCTTCGGTGGCCGCGCCGCACGACCATGAATTCCGGCACCCTGATGCCGTGGTACAGCAGGATCTTCTTGGCCTGAGCCTTGTCGCGGGTCAGCACCAGCCCGCGGGGGTTATTGCCGGTGTAAGGCACCCGGAGCAACTCCAGGTAGCTGACGATGTGGTGGTCGAACTGCGCCTGGCCGTGAAATTCCTCCAACAGGTTGAACACGATGTGGGGGTGCCACGCCTGGACGGCGTTGCGGATGGCGAGTACGTCGTCCTGCACGCCGAGGGGTCGCACCGTATGACCTAGGCGGCGCAGGGTCGTCGTCACGTCGTACTCGGTCTTCCAGACGTTGATTTCCTGCGCGGTGTGGCCCTTGAGCGTCCTCGGAGGGATTAGATCAGGGTGCATGAGCACCAGGATGCGCCGAGGGATCATACTGGTATCCACTCCCTAGCCGAGGGGTCACGCAGCGATGTACCAAGGTGCCGGCGGACGAAACGAACGACATCACGGACCACGGCCTGGTCCCCCCGAGTAGTGTGGAGCGCCAGCACATCGGAGCGGTTGATGAGGTCGTCATACACCATGGCCAATGCATACTCCGCCTCGAGCGAGCGCGGGGCAACCTCTGCCTCGACATCGGGCCTGATGCGGCGCAGGAGCGCGGCTCCCCTGTGCCGGTGTCCCGCCGGCCGGCCGCCTTCGAAGAACGACCGGAGCGGAGCATCGAGAGAGGTAGCCCGATCCACGCCCAATCGCCGCCGCCGCTCACGGTAGTGCTCCCGAAGGGTGGTGCGGTGTCGGTCCAGGGGGTCGATGGCCCGGCGGCTGACTCGGGGAACGGCCCGGGTCGATAACTCCCCCATGAGACGGTCCACGTATGCCAGCTTGGCCAGGGCGGGCCACCCCGCATAGCGGCTGCGCCAGGGGGAGCGGGGCGGCAACCACACCGAGAAGGTCTCGGCGAAATCCTCGTCAGGATGACATTGGGCGTACCAGTCCTGCAGGTGGTGCACGTAGTCCCTGCTGGTCGGGTCGGTCCGGTAGCGGTCGGGGTACCGGAGTGACGAGCGACCGAATATCCGCTGCCAGTCCCGGCGCCGTTCAAAACGATAGGCGTGCTGGAGCGCGTGGGCGGTCTCGTGCCGGACCAACTTCAGGCACTCGCGCCGGGTGCCACCCTCCACGGCATACATCATTCGCCGTTCGAGGCGCTCGAGCCGGGGATGGGTCAGGTAGAACGGTACCGCAAAGCCGCCGATGCCGTCGGGCGAAAACCACTCGTCAGAGACCCACACGCGGGGCCGGAACCGCACGCCGCGTAGCGCCATCTCCCCGGAGATCCGCTCCAGGCAGGCTTCGAGAAAAACGCCTGGCGTGGTGATCGCCAGGTCGGCAAACCGCAGGTCGAGGAGTTCCTCGTCGGGGTACTTGGCCCACGAGGGCTCATCGCAAGGACTGCAGTGTGTGTCCCTCACGTCGGACGGGCACCCGGGCGCAGCGGCACCATCACGGCCGGTAGGTTGGTGATGATCCCCGTTACTCCGTCGCGCCAGAGACGCGTGGCGGTGCCGGGTTCGTCGATGGTCCACACATGCACGGGGATTCCGCTCTGGGCGGCCAGGGCCAGGCGCCGAGGGGCCACCAGCTCGAGGTTCCCCTTCCGCTGTGGCATGGAGAGCATGGCGTAGCCAGGGCGAACCGGGGATAAGCCCGCTACCGAGAGCAAGTACCACCAGGCGATTTCCCTCCGCGAGGCCGACCGGCGGTAGACGCCGTCCCGAAAGGCCCGCAACGCGCCGTGCAGAGACGACGCCACGACTACGTGCCGCCGGGCTCCGAACCGGTCCAGCACCAGGCGCACCTGTTCTTGCCCTCTCGACGACTTGAGCTCTAGGAGGATGGGGACTGCGGCAAAGCGCTCGAGCACCTGAGACAGGGTCGGGAGCACCGCTCCCCGGCCGCGCCATGGGTAGGCCTGTCCCCCGTCTGTGGTAAAGCAGTAGCCGGCGTCGATCTCTTGGAGAGCGGCGCTGGTGCTGGTTGCTACCGGAAGGTCCACATTTCCGATCCGGCCGGTAGACGGGTCGTGAATAATGACGGGCACACCATCGGCCGAGACCTGGACGTCCATTTCTAGGGCATCGGCTCCCTGGTCGAGGGCCAACTGAAACGCCCCGCAGGTGTTTTCTGGCCGGTGTGCCGAGGCGCCCCGGTGGGCCACGACCACAGGCCGGCCAGGGCCGACCAAGGTGGCTACCGGGAGATTCTCGGTGGACGCCAGGTTACCTGATGATGCCATGCGGTTCCTTGCTGTCATTGCAAGTACATTGCTGACAATAAGATACCTCACCGGTGGCAGGCTGGACAGCAACCGGCTAGTTTCGCCCTCAATAATGAAGAAAACTTCACGAGCGCTTCACTGTGACCCATTGAATGGTGCTCTAGATTGACCACACTCGATCTTGCGAGAAGGCTAGGCTACTAGGGGTAATTCTGATAACGGCATGAGTATGTCGGGTTTTGTTTCCCAGTGAACGCTCGGTTTATGAAAGGACGAATGCGAATGACGATGATCTCGAGGCCGAACTCGATTCGGTTGGCGGCCGCTCTACTGGTAGTGGGCGCCGTGGCTTGCGGTGGATCCTCCGGTGATTCCGGTGACGCGGAGTCGAACCAGGCGCAAGCCGCTGGCGGGAGTGACGAACTCACGGCCTTCCAGCTGGAACACGGTATCGGTCCGATGACCGAGGTCGTCGAGGTGGGTGCACTGGACCCGGCAATGGCCCAAACCGGCGAAGAAATTTTCGCCATAAAATGTTCTTCGTGCCACAAGATAGACGAGCGGTACGTGGGACCGGCGTTGGGAGAGATCGCCCAGCAGCGATCGGCCACGTTCATCATGAACATGATCCTCAATCCGAAGGAAATGTACGAGCGGCATCCGGAGACGAAGGCGCTCCTGGCCGAGTATTTATCCTTCATGCCGGATCAGAACGTTACGCCCGACGAAGCGCGGGCCATCGTGGAGTATCTGCGCTCGGCTGCCCCAGGCGATGCCGAGTAGATGTCGCAGTCCGTTGATCTTTTCCAATTCCATGCGTGACCGGATCGCCGGTCGCCGGAGGATTACCATGATTCGAACAACCAAGTTTGCGATGGGCCTAGCGGCCGGGGTCGTCACGCTGTTGGTGGCTGGGTGCGGCGGCGGTACTCCCATTGGCGGGAACGGTGACGCGGCGTCGGCCGTCTATGTCGCTCCGGGGGAGTACGACGAGTTCTACTTCTTCACCTCAGGCGGTTTCAGCGGCCAGCTCGGCGTCTATGGCTTGCCGTCCGGCCGGCTGCTGAAGCAGGTCCCGATTTTCTCGCAGTGGGCCGAGAACGGTTGGGGCTACTCCGAAGAGACCAAGGCCATGCTCGAGACGAGCTACGGCTTCGTGCCGTGGGGCGACTCGCATCATCCGGAACTCTCGCAAACGGACGGCGTCATCGACGGCCGGTGGCTGTTTATCAATGAAAACAACACCCCCCGGATTGCCCGTATCGACCTGACGACATTCGAGACGGTCGAAATCATCGAGATCCCCAATTCGGCCGGCAACCACGCGTCGCCGTTCGTGACACAGAACACCGAGTACACTGTGGCGGCCACGCGGTTCAGCGTTCCCACCCCCCAAGCGGACGTACCGATCGATTCTTACAAGGAGAACTTCTCCGGGATGCTGTCGTTCGTTAAAGTGGCGGACAACGGCCGGATGAACATCGCTTTCCAGATCTTGGTCCCGGGATACAACTACGATCTGTCGCACTCGGGCAAGGGTCCGTCCCATGGCTGGTCGTTCTTCACTTCGTACAACAGCGAGCAGGCCAACACGCTACTCGAGGTGAACGCATCGCAGAACGACAAGGACTACATCGCGGCGGTCAACTGGATGCGGGCCGAGGAATGTGTCGCCAATGGGCAGGGAGAGCGATGGGCCTCGAACTATGTTCACAACTATTTCGACGATCGGCATATTGCCGTGTCGGACATGGAGAACGGTACCACGGTCATCACACCGGCCACCTGCAGTGACATGGTGTATTACCTGCCGACGCCGAAGTCACCCCACGGGGTAGACGTCGATCCTAGCGGCCTGTTGATTGCGGCCGGCGGTAAACTGGCCGCGGTCATCCCCGTGCATTCGTTCACCAAGATGATACAGGCCATCGAGAACGAGGATTTCATCGGCGAGGTGGAAGGGATTCCCATCCTGCGATACGAGTCCATCATCGCGGGCGAAGTAAAAAACCCGGGGCTCGGCCCCCTCCACACCGAGTTCGATGGCAAGGGCTACGCCTATACCAGCGCTTTCATCTCCTCGGAAATCGTCAAGTGGAGCCTGGAGACGTTCGAGGTCGTGGACCGCATCGATGCATACTACTCGATCGGCCACCTGTCCATTCCCGGCGGCGATACCAGGGAACCATGGGGCAAGTGGGTGAT
Organism: uncultured Gemmatimonadota bacterium; assembly: GCA_913009915.1. Classification (GTDB taxonomy): domain Bacteria; phylum Gemmatimonadota; class Gemmatimonadetes; order Gemmatimonadales; family GWC2-71-9; genus N074bin45. Next base: position 19,244 of record CAJVYZ010000001.1, read on the forward strand.
CGCCCTGAACAAGACCACCAAGGACCGCTACCTGCCCACCGGCCCGGAGCTGGCCCACTCGGCGCAGCTGATCGATATCAGCGGCGACAAGATGCGTCTGTTGCTGGATTTTCCCACCGTGGGCGAACCACACTACGCGCAGGGCCTGCCGGCATCGCTGATCAAGGACAAGCAGGTGCGGATCTACCCGCTCGATGAGAATGACCACCCGCTGGCCACCAAGACCGAGGCGGAAGCACGAGTCGAGCGCGAGGGACGCAACGTCCACGTGTACATGACCACCATCCGGACCCACTTCGTACCCGACAACATCGAAGGCGTCCAGGTGGGCGATTCGGTCTTCTTCCACGTGACCAACCTGGAGCAGGATTGGGACGTGCCACACGGCTTTGCGATTACCGGCGCCAACACGTCGGAATTGCTGCTCATGCCGGGTGAGACCAGGACGATAGTGTGGCTACCGACGCGGATCGGTGTCTATCCGTTCTACTGCACCGACTTCTGTTCGGCGTTGCACCAGGAGATGCAGGGCTACGTCCGCGTGTCGCCGCGTGGGTCGAGCGTACCGATCTCGTTCAACACGCCGTAGCTGCAGGAACGAAAGCAAGGATCGGGGGGCGCTCATCGCCCCCCGTTCTTTGCCTCTACACATAAAGGACTCTTCATGTTACGCTCATCGCGTGTCCTGATCGCTACAGCCTCCATACTGCTGGGCCTGGTGTTCATGTTCCCGCTGTGGCGCATCGAGCTTCAGGCACCTCAGTATCCAGAAGGACTGGGGCTGTTGATCAAGGTCAGTGACATTACCGGAGTGAAGCCCCACGACCTGCAGAACATCAACGGGCTGAACCACTACATAGGAATGAAGACCATCGAACCTGATTCGATCCCGGAACTGCGATTCATGCCGGTGTTCGTCGCCGTGATGATCGCCGCCGGACTGCTGGTAGCCGCGACCGGCAACCGCGTGCTGCTGTACCTCTGGGTCGGCGTGTTCCTCATCGGGTCCGTCGCCGGCCTGGTCGACTTCTGGTTGTGGTCCTACGATTACGGCCACAATCTCGATCCCACAGCGGCCATCAAGGTGCCCGGCATGACCTACCAGCCGCCCCTCATCGGGAGCAAGCAATTGCTGAACTTCGTGGCCACGTCCTGGCCCGCGTTGGGTGGGCTGGCGGCCATGGTGTCGGTCGGTATTGGCAGCCTGGTGGCCATCGGCGAATGGCGGCGGGCCCGCAAGGGCGCGGAGGCCACTGGGTGACCGTTTGCTACCGGGCGTGGGGTATGCTCCTGAGCCTAGGTCTGGTCCTCGCGTGTAGTCCGCGCGGTCCCAAGGACATCCGCTACGGTGAAGAGCTGTGCGACTACTGCCATATGACCATCACCGACCCTGCTTTCGCCGCCCAGCTGGTCACCAGCACCGGCAAGGTGCACGTGTTCGACGATATCGGAGACCTGGCCTCCTTTACCACGGAGGGGCGGGTCCCGGTGGACGAGATCCATGGCATTTGGGTGAATCTGTTCCTCCACCCCGCGGATCGCATCCCGGTCGATGACGCGGTGTTCCTTCAGAGTGATCGATTGCGCAGCCCCATGAGCAACGGTCTGGCGGCGTTCCGCTCGGGCGAGACCGCGGATAGCCTGCGGGGCGAGATCGGCGGCCAGATAATGATGTGGCGTGACGTGCTGCTGCGGGACCGCGCATCCCGCCGGGGCGCAGACACCGAATGAGCCTAGCCGTCACCTCGTCCGTGTGTCTGGGACTTCTCATACCGTTCACGGTGGGGATGGCCCAGGACATAGTCGTCCAGGAGGGAACGTCAGTGCCGACACTCGGTGCGGCGATCCTCAGTGCCCGTCCAGGCGACCACATCGTAGTGCGGAGGGGCGTCTACCGCGAACCTACTATCGTCATCGACGTACCGGGGATCACTATCGAGGGCGACTCGGGGGCGGTGTTCGACGGCGAGGATGCCGAGGACGTCCTCCTGGTCACGGCCGACAGCGTGACGATCCGGGGCCTGACGATTCGCCATGTGGCCACCAGTTACATCGACGATCGTGCCGCCATCAAGTTCCAGGAAGTCACCGGGTGTGTGGCCGAGCACAATCGCATCGAGGACGCTTTCTTCGGCATCTATCTGGCCAAGTCCACGGATTGCACCATCCGCCACAACGTGGCTATCGGACGGAAGACGACCGAGACCAAGTCCGGCAACGCCATTCACCTGTGGAATTCGCGAGACGTGCTGGTGGAGGACAACACGGTGAGCGGCCACCGCGACGGCATCTACTTTGAATTCGTGACCGGCGCCATGGTGCGCAGGAACGTGAGCACGGATAACCTGCGGTACGGGCTACACTTCATGTTCTCCCATAATTGTGAATACTGGGACAATGTGTTTGCCAGAAACGGCGCCGGAGTGGCCGTGATGTACACCAAGGGAGTTACCATGGTCGGCAACCGGTTCGAGGAGAACTGGGGGTCGGCGGCGTTTGGTCTTCTCCTCAAGGACATCACCGACAGCCGGGTGGAGGACAACGTATTCCGCGGCAACAGTACCGCCATCCACGCGGAGGGCTCCGACCGGATCATCGTCAAGGGGAACGAGTTCATCGCCAATGGGTGGGCCGTCAAGATCATGGCCAACTCTATCGACAACGAATTCACCCGGAATCGGTTCGTGGGAAACGCCTTCGACGTGTCGACCAACAGCCGGTCGAGTTCCAGCCGGTTCTCGGAGAACTACTGGGGCGCCTACCAAGGCTACGACCTCGACCGTGACGGTTACGGTGATGTGCCGTTTCGGCCGGTGCGACTGTTCGCCCTCCTGGTAGAGCAGTACCCGCCGGCCATCATTCTCATGCGAAGCGCCTTCGTCGACATGATCGACTTGGCCGAACGGGTCGTGCCGATCCTGACGCCGGAAACGCTCGTCGACGAGCACCCGCTCATGGAGTGGCGGCAGTGACGTCCCCCGAACGGCTTCCCCTGGAGCCACCGGACGCCCCGGCAATTCCGCGATTGGTTACGTCGACCGCCGCCATCGTCGAGGTGACCGACCTCGGCAAATCGTTCGGCGGCCTAACGGTCCTCGATGGGGTGAGCACCAGCTTCGCTGTGGCACGGATCACCGCGGTGGTGGGACCCAACGCCGCCGGGAAGTCGACGCTCATCAAGGCCATCCTGGGATTGGTCCGGCCGGACCGCGGTCGCATCGTCGTCAACGGCCACGTCGTGACCCGGGACTGGGATTATCGCCGGGGGATCGGCTACATGCCCCAAGCCGGCCACTTCCCCGAGAACCTCACCGGCCGGGAAGTGCTGTCCATGCTGAAGCACTTACGCGGGCCGAGTGCCGAACTAGACGAAGAACTCCTCGACGCTTTCGCGTTGAGGCCGGAATTGGACAAGCAGGTCCGCACCTTGTCCGGAGGCACCCGGCAAAAGCTCAACGCCGTGATTGCCTTTCTGTTTCGGCCCCCATTATTGATTCTCGACGAGCCCACCGCCGGCCTAGACCCGGTAGCCAGCGGAATCATCAAGGACAAGATTCTCCGGTGCCGGGAGTCGGGCACCTCCGTCGTCCTAACCAGTCACATCATGAGCGAAATCGAGGAACTGGCCGATTCCGTGGTATTCCTGTTGGAGGGGCGCATCCGGTTCGACGGCCCTCGCCTGGATCTGCAGCGTCTGACGGGGCACCAGAGCCTGGAACGGGCCATCGCCGTGTTGATGCAGGGAGGGGCGTCGTGAAGAGCACGGGGAAGATCCTGCGCTACCAGCTGCGTGATGTCATTCGCGGGCGCTGGATCCTGGTGTACACGCTGGTCTTTCTCCTCATGACCGACGTGTTGTTCCGATTCGGCGGCAGCGGCGACCGTGTCGTCCTGAGCCTGATGAACGTGGTGCTGCTGCTGGTGCCGCTGGTGAGCATCATCTTCGGCACGATGTACCTCTACCACGCCAGAGAATTCATCGTGATGCTTCTGGCGCAACCGGTCGACCGGACCTCGCTGTTCCTCGGGCTGTATGGCGGCATGGCGATCCCCTTGGCCGGAGGCTACGCCGTGGGTGTGGGGCTTCCGTTCCTGTGGCACGCCGGAGGCGGAGCCGGTTCGGCCCTGGGCGTGTTGCTCCTAACCGGGGTACTGCTGACCTGCGCCTTTACCGCCTTGGCGTTCCTGGTGGCCGTCCTCTTCGAAGACCGGGCCAAGGGGTTCGGTGCCGCCGTACTCGTGTGGCTCCTGGCCGCGGTGGTGTATGACGGAATCGTGCTCATGGTGGTAACGACGCTGTGGCGCTATCCGCTCGAGCGGCCCCTCCTGGCTCTCACCATGCTCAACCCCATCGATCTCGGCCGAGTCCTCCTCCTGCTGCAGTTCGACATAGCCGCGCTGATGGGATACACCGGCGCCATCTTCAACCGCTTCTTCGGCAGCGCCGTCGGCAAGGGACTAGCTCTGACCGTACTGGTGGCGTGGAGTGTCTTACCACTCCTCGTCGGGCTCCGCCGGTTCCGCATGAAGGACTTCTAGTCGCGGCCGAACCGCTTGATGCGCGGCACCGCGTTGACGGCAAAGAGGATGACCGCGGCGAGCTCCGCCACCCGGCCACCGGTGGCCAGCCCCGCATGATCCACTACCGAGCCAAGGGCGGCAGCTGCCACGCCCAGGTTGAGGAATAGCGCCGCCAGCACCACCGGTCCCACCGGCCCCCGCACCGGGGCAGCGGCGTGTTTCGGGAGGATCCAGTAGGCCACCCCCAGCGCCAGCTGGACCATCCAGCCGAACAGCAACATCTCGGCGTGGAGCGGCCAGGCACGCGTCACCAGGGCGGGGAGCTGGTAGCCTGCCTTGGCTCCCATGAGGAGCGTCCCCACCGCGGCACCCGCGACCAGGTAAACCAGAGCCGCGCGAACCAGGACCACCGTGACTCGCGGCATCACCGGCCGCTCCCCATTCGAGGCCAGATGTTGGCCGTGAACCCAACGGCGGCACCAAGGTGGCACAGGGCCGATGCCATGAGCAGCGGTCCGGCGGCCCGGCCGAGGTCGAACGGCTCGGCCAGTATCCGGAGGACCAAGCCGACGTTCAGCAGGACCAGCGTGGCCCAGATGAACCCCTCCCGCCCTCGCTTGCGGTCGCGGCTCGCGCGGGGAAACAACCAGAAGGCCACGCCAAAAATGAGCTGGGTCAACCAGCCGACGACGATGACGTGAAGGTAAGTGGGCCACAAGAAGCGCCAGGCGGGGTCAACGGCCATGACAACGCCCGCAACCAAGCCGAGGAGCAGGTAACCGAGGGCGAATCGAACGAAGAGTCTGGTCTGTATGGGCATGGCGATTGGGCGGATGGACGCGGCGAGTGTCGTTGAAGGGAAAGTTCCCCGGCCGATGATCCTATCCTAATGCGTGTCCCGCCGCCTCGCTCCCCCACACCCTTCCCGTCCCCGCGGCAAAAGTCCCTGCGGTTGACCAGCCACCGTCCATCGCCTAGCATTCACAGTAGCCGCCAGGGGGATCCCGTCAACGGGATTGAGAGCGCACCCTTGGAACCTGATCCGGTTGAAACCGGCGGAGGGAGCGCGGCATGTTGGATGCCGATCACCATTCCCGACCGCCGCCGGATTCCGGCCGGCGGTCGGTTTTTTCATTCAGGACCTTTCGACCCTTGGAGTCGTTCCATGGCCACCACATTGAGAGATACTGTCGCCGCCTCGACATCACCGCCCGCCATTTTGGAGGAGGCCTTTCCCAACTCGCGTAAGGTGTACCTCGAGGGCACTCGTGGGATTGCGGTTCCCATGCGTGAGATCCGGCTGTCGGGCGGCGAGCCACCGCTCAGGGTGTACGACCCGAGTGGTCCGGCGGGCCACGACGTCCAACGCGGCCTGCCGCCCGTTCGCGCCCGGTGGATCGGGGAGCGTGCCGTGGAACAGCTGGAGGTAGATCAATCGCTGGGGGCGGCGATGCCGGGCGACCTCACGCGCACCGTGCTGCGCGGCACCGGACCGGTGACGCAGTTGTACTTCGCCCGCAAGGGGGAGATCACTCCGGAGATGGAGTTTGTGGCCATCCGCGAGAGCCTCGAACCGGAATTCGTCCGTGCCGAAGTGGCCCGCGGCCGGGCCATCATTCCGGCCAACATCAACCACCCCGAACTCGAGCCGATGGCGATCGGCCGGAACTTCCTGGTGAAGGTCAACGCCAACATCGGCAACTCGATCGTGTCCTCCTCCATCGATGAGGAAGTGGAGAAACTGCAGTGGGCCACGTTGTGGGGTGCGGACACGGTGATGGATCTGTCGACCGGTACCCAGATCCACGAGACCCGCCAATGGATCATCCGCAATTCGGCCGTGCCCATCGGCACCGTGCCGATCTACCAAGCGCTCGAGAAGGTAGATGGCGTGCCCGAAGAACTGACGTGGGACATCTACCGCGATACCCTCATCGAACAGGCGGAGCAGGGCGTCGACTACTTCACGGTCCACGCCGGCGTGTTGCTGCGCTACATTCCGATGACCGCCAACCGGGTGACGGGGATCGTGTCGCGCGGCGGGGCCATCATGGCCAAATGGTGTCTGGCGCACCACCAGGAGAACTTCCTGTATACCCGGTTCGAGGATATCTGCCAGATCATGGCCGCCTACGACGTGTCGTTTTCACTGGGCGACGGTCTCCGGCCGGGGTGTATCGCCGACGCCAACGACGAAGCCCAATTCGCCGAACCCCAGACCCAGGGTGAACACAACCAGGTCGCCTGGCGCCACGACGTGCAAGTGATGAACGAGGGCCCCGGTCACGTCCCCATGCACCTCATCAAGGAGAACATGGACAAGCAGCTCGAGTGGTGCAACGAAGCGCCGTTCTACACGCTGGGCCCGCTGACGACCGACATCGCCCCGGGGTACGATCACATCACCAGCGCCATCGGCGCGGCCCAGATCGGCTGGTACGGGACCGCCATGCTGTGTTACGTCACGCCCAAGGAACACCTGGGGCTGCCCAACCGCGACGACGTGAAGCAGGGGGTCATCACCTACAAGATCGCCGCCCACGCAGCAGACCTGGCCAAGGGGCATCCGCGGGCCCAGGAGTGGGACGACGCCCTGTCGCGGGCCCGGTTCGAATTTCGGTGGGAGGATCAGTTCAACCTGGCACTCGATCCAGTCACCGCCCGGGCCTATCATGACGAGACCCTTCCCGCCGAGGGCGCCAAGGTGGCGCACTTCTGCTCGATGTGCGGTCCCAAGTTCTGCTCGATGAGATCGGAAGAGCACACGTCTGAACTCCAGTCACACTGATATATCTCGTATGCCGTCTTCTGCTTGAAAAAAAAAAAAAAAAAAGAAAATAAGAGAAGACATGTAGTACACAGAGGAGACAAGAGTATGGAACCGGGAAGCAAGGACAGAAGTATAGAAACA
>CAJVYZ010000002.1 GCA_913009915.1 uncultured Gemmatimonadota bacterium
TCTTCTGTGGTTCATACTAGCCATCGCCATTCTTGTCTCTGTCGATCTCTCTCTCTCGCTCCGTCTCACCTCTTTTTCTACTTTACTGTCTCTATTCATTTACCTTCTTTGTTTTTTTTTTTTTCAAGCAGAAGACGGCATACGAGATATATCAGTGTGACTGGAGTTCAGACGTGTGCTCTTCCGATCTCCGCCCAGGTTTGCGCTTTGGGCAGCGGGGGCGTCGGCGTGGATGGTGAACGGCTGCAGCCAGCCCTGGGGTGAAGGTTGCAGCCCCGCCTGTTCGAACCGGCGTGCCAGGTAGGCCGCGGCCGTGTCGGCGCCAGGGGTGCCCGTCAGCCGCCCGCCGAGCCGGTCGTCGGCCAGAAATCTGACGTCTTCCACCAGTTGATCGGCGGCGGTGCCTTGCCCGGTCAGTTGACCGGCGGCGCCAACCAGCAGCACTAGTGTCAGGTAGCTGGTAATCTGGTTCATAAATCGTTGATTTCGAATATATTAGATGTCCGGTGGGCACCCGGGAACACCCCGGGGACCAGTAATCTAACTACCTCGCCCAGGCCGGCTTGCAGCGGGGCCCGCGGTGGTGTGGCTCGGTCGGCGCCAACGGGGCGCCGTTGCTGCTTGGCTGTTTTTCTTGGTAACTTGAGGCGCCTGTTCAGCGCCCAACCGTCCGGCACTCAATGACCGCTCCGTCAACCGTTCTGAGCTACCTCGCCAAGGTCGTCCATCTCATGCGCACGGCGCCCGACGATACCGAGGCGCAGCGGCAGACGTTCATGACGCTGGTGGCGGCGTTGGAGGGTCAGGAGATGGTCATCGGCGCCGATCTGGGTGGCATGACGGTCAATAGCCACGCGGTACCCCAAGGCGCCCCGTTCGCCGCCGAGTTGCACGGCCAGTTTACCGCCCACGGGGTCGGGATGATCACTCTTCCGGCCGAGCTCCCGACCGCTCCACTCATGATCCTTCTCCAAGCGCTGGCGCGTCCGCGCGGCGAAATCCGCTCGGCCCGGGAGTTCGTCGACCTGCTCGATGTGGAGGGCAAGCGGCTGATTGCCGTTCGCGGACCCCGCGACTTACCGGCGGCGGACCAACTCGTCACTCTCGATGCCTCGGATGACGGTCTCTCCGACACGTCCTTCAATGCGCCGCCGGCAGAGTCGGCGATGGAGGATTCTTCACGTCCGTTTTGGCAGGAAGAGGGAACGGCCCTCGATCCTCTGCGGGAGGCGCAGGTGGCGGTGGACGCCGCCGCGCGCGCCGGGCAGTGGCTCAAGGTGTTGGACATCATGGGGAAGATCGTCGAGCAAGAAACGAAATCGACTGATCAGCTGCAGCACCGCCGGGATCGCCGGGCGATTCAGGCGATGGCCCCGCGGCGCACCATCGAAGCACTGGCTGAGCTCAGCCTGCAAGGCCACCGGCGGACTGTGTCGGCCATTCTGCAACAGCTCGGGGCCGAGGCGACCGTCGCCCTGCTGGAGTTGATGGCCAGTGCCCCGACGATCAAGGCGCGCAGGGAGTACTTCACGCTGTTGTCGCAGATGCGGCTGGGGACGGACGCAATCATCAACCGCCTGTCGGACGACAACTGGTTCGTGGTGCGGAACGTGGCGGAGTTGTGCGGTGAGCTGGGGCTCGAGGACGCGGTGCCGCGCCTGGCCAATCAGGTGGATCACCCCGATCCCAGGGTACGGCGTGCCATTGTGGGGGCCTTGGCCAGAATCGGTACCAACCAAGCCGCAGAGCCGCTGCGTCAGGCACTGCACGATCCGGAGCCGACCGTCAGACTACAGGTCGCTCAGACGCTGGATGGCGGGAAGTCACGGGGGCTGGCCATGACGGTGGCGCTCATGCTGGATGAGGAACGGCACCCGGACGTGCGCCGTGAACTGCACTTGGCCCTCGGACGTATCGGGACTATGGAGGCGATCCAGGCGCTGGTTCGGTCGTCGAAGCCCGGGCGGGCCTTGTTCGGACGTAAGCCTACCGCCATCAGGGTGGCAGCGGTGCAGGGGCTGGCGCTGTGCAACCGCCCGGAGGCGTTCGCCGCGCTCAAGGAATTGGCCTCAGATAAAACCGCCGAGGTGCGAAACGCGGCCCGCGAAGCGCTCGGTGCCTTCGAGACCAGGACGTAATCATCGCGGAACGAAATCTGTTTCTGCGGTCAGCCGTCTGACGAATGCGGCCAGGAGATCAGCGGCACGCTCGAGGTCGTGCAACACTACCATCTCGTTGGGACTGTGCATGTAGCGATTGGGGACGGACACCAGCCCTGTGGCCACGCCACGGTGGGCGGTGAAGATGGCATCGGCGTCGGTTCCGGTCATGCGCGGGGCGGCCTGCAGGGTGTAGGGAATGTCTTCCGCCTCCGCAGCCTCAGCGAGCAACTCGGCCACGATCGGATTGACCGCCGAACCGCGCGACAGGACGGGCCCCCCGCCGAGTTTGACGTCACCGTATTGCTTCTTCTCGACGCCAGGATGATCCGTGGCGTGGGTGACATCCACTACGATCGCCACGTCGGCTTCCATGCCGGTGGCCGACGTCCGGGCGCCGCCCCCGGTATGGGCAATTTCTTCCTGCGATGTTGCCACCGCCGTAACACGGGCATCGGGCCGGTCGCCGGCCAACCGCCTGAGGGCTTCGAGCACTACGAAGGCACCGATGCGGTTGTCGAGGCTACGGCTGACGATGCGGCCGTTGGGCAGCTCCCGGATGCTCGATCCCAACACGCCGGCGTCGCCCACTCGGATCCGGGCTTCGGCCTCCTTCTTGGACGTTGCGCCGATGTCGAGCCAAAGATCCTTGGCCTTGCTGACTTTGTCGCGCTCGTCCGCCTCGATCAGATGCACGGCTTTCTTGCCAATGACTCCGAGGACCGGACCGTCCCTCCCGAGGAGATGCACGCGTTGGCCGACGAATACCTGATGATCCCAACCACCGATCGGATCGAAGTACAGAAACCCGTCGTCGTCGATGTAGGTGACCATCAATCCGATTTCATCGATGTGTCCGGCAAACATCACGCGCGGGCGCCCGGTGCCGTTGATGGTGGCGAGCGAACTGCCGCTGATCTCGGCGCGTACGTCGTCGGCGAACCCCTCGGCCTCGGTGCGCCACACTCGGGCCGGTGCCGTTTCGAATCCCGACGGACCCGGCGCGTCGAGCAAGGCCTTCAGGAAATTGAGCGATTGTGCGTTCATGGTATCCTGCGATTGGAGGAGGCGGTCGCTGGCCTCCTGACCGGAGCCGTCGTGCACGCCAAGGCTTGTGCCCCCACCGGGGCGTCAGGATATTAACGCGCTCCTCCCACTCGAACCACCTCGGGCATATGCATACAGCCGCACGGACGCATTCGTTTACCGAGTCGGTCATCCGGGGGATGACGCGACTGGCCAACCAACACGATGCCATCAATCTGGCGCAGGGATTCCCCAACTTTCCGTCCCCGACACTGCTGAAGGATGCCGCCGTCAGGGCTATCCGCGCCGACTTGAATCAGTACGCCATCACCTGGGGTAGCGCGCGGCTCCGGCAGGCGCTGGCGGACAAGTATCGAGACTGGTACGGCATGGCGGTCGATCCCGACTCGGAAGTGACCGTGACCTGCGGGGCCACCGAAGCGATGGCGGTAGCCATGTTGGCCCTGGTAGACCCGGGCGACGAAGTCATCGTGTTCGAGCCGTTCTACGAAAATTACGGCCCCGACGCCATCCTGTCCGGTGCCAGCCCGGTGTTCGTGCCGCTCCCGACCAGCGGATCGTTCGATCTCGACCGGCTGCGCCACGCGTTTTCGTCACGGACCCGCGCCATCATCGTCAATACCCCCAACAATCCTACCGGCCGGGTGTTGACGGGTGACGAGTTGTCTGCCATAGCCGAGTTGTGCTGCGAACACGACAGCTATGCCTTCACCGACGAGATCTACGAGCACATCTACTACCAGGGCGAACACGTGCCGCTCGCCACTTTCCCCGGCATGCGCGAACGAACCATCACCATAAGCGGTTACTCCAAGACCTTCAGCATCACCGGCTGGCGCGTCGGGACCATCGTGGCCCCGCCTGAGGCAACCGATGCCATCCGCAAGGTGCACGACTTTCTCACTGTCGGGGCGCCCGCTCCCCTGCAGGATGCGGTTGCCGCCGGCCTGGAGACCCTCGATCGGACGTTCTACGATCAGCTGGCGGCCGAGTACCGCCAGCGACGCGACGTTCTGTGTGATGCGCTGCTAGCCGCCGGGTTCGCCTGTACCTCGCCGCAAGGCGCCTACTACGTGATGGCCGATTTCAGGGCGCTCAGTGATCGCTCCGACGTGGATTTTGCCGAGTGGCTGACCCGCGACGTCGGCGTGGCGCCGGTTCCCGGGTCGAGTTTCTATCACGATGCGAGCGGCGGCCGCACGACGGTCCGGTTCGCCTTCTGTAAGACGATCGACTTGTTGGAACAAGCCGCGCAACGGCTGCAGGGGGTACGAGCTGGGGAAGGTTGAGGCTGAGGTCTGAAGTCTGAGTGCTACCTACGTGCGGCCCGGTCCGGCGCGGTCATCGTCGCGCTCAAAGCGCGCTCCAACATCATGATCTCGAACTGCAGATCGACCGGGTCGGTCTCGGCACCCAGCTGGATCGGATCGCGCTCGCCAAAGTCTTCCGGAACTACGACCCCATTGGCGCCGAGCTGTCGGAACAACTGCCACTGCGCCCGCCGGGCCGCATTGGGCCGCGGACCATTGTACATGAGCGAGATGGTCAGAACCCCATCTGGCCGGCCGAGGTAGCCGACGATGGTCGATACCCGCCTCAGGGTACCGGTCTTGGCCCTGACCACGCCCCGCGCCGGGAGGCCGCGCTGCAACCCCCGGAGTGTTCCCGAACCGGCTACCGGGAGGAGTTGGGGAAAGTTCCGACCGGCCTCGGTGGACGGGAAGCGCGCCAGATACGCCGTGAACGCTGCGGGCGAGACCCGGTCGTCATAGGACAAGCCGCTGCCGTCTACCAAGCGGACTCCCGAGTGGCCGCTAACCTGACGCACGTGGTCCGTCAGTTGCGCGGCGGACCCTTCGTCCCCGGCAGCCCACCGGAGCAGGAGTTCTGCGCCGAGGTTGTTGCTCCGCTTGTTGATATCGGCAGCCAGCGAATCGAAGGTCGGCGAAACGACCTCCGCCAACACCATGGCTGATCCGGTCGTGTCCACCAGGCGGCGGCGGGAGATCCACCGAATGCCGGCCCGGCGGAGGGCGCTGGCCCATGCCACGGTGAGTACCGCCCTTGGGTCGGTGGTGGCGACCGCCAGGTACTTGGTCGGGGCCCGGGCACCGATGGTGCCCGTGACCACCCAGCCACCATTCCCGGTGGACCGGACGCGGAGCCGGGTTGCTCGTCCGGACACCGTGGTCGCTTTGACCTGGATGATCGCGCTCACGCCCCGGGGACGTTCCCAGGATATCCTGGCCGGGTTCCCGGTGCGCTTTCCAGGCTTGACCCGAAAGGCGACCGTGTTCTCGTTGATGGTGAGGGCGCCGACGAGCGGGGCGAACAACCTCCCCCGATGGCGTGACGACCAGGCGTCCGGATAGGTGGCGTCGGCCGGACCGTCTGCGCTCTGGATATCGAGCCGGCCCACCAGTTTCCGAATGCCCAGTGCCCGGAGCTGAACGGCCAGTTGGTCGAGAGTGGGACCCGCCTTCCCCCGCCCCAATGAGGGATCACCGTTCAGCTCCAGGGCCCACGAGCCAACCCAGGTGCCGTTGGTGGAATCGACCCGTCCCCGTCCCAGGACCCTGGTGGGCCTGCGGGCTGTCCCGCCGACCTCGCTCCGGGCGAATCCCGTAGTGAGGACCTTGACCGCCGAGGCCGGAACCAGCGGGGTGTCGGCTTCGATGCCCCAGAGTACGTTGCCGCTCTGGTCGGCGATGGCGATGCCCCAGGCTCCCGGTGCCGACCGCCGGGCGGCGCGGAACCAGGTGGTGAGGTCGCTCTGTTCGTCTGGCGCAAGTTGCTGGCCCTCGAGCGGGGCAGCCATCAGCAGGCCGACGGCCACCAGCCACCATCCCACCCGAGGGCTTCTCGGGTGGGTCCGGTGGTGCTGTGATGTGGTTGGCCTGGTCACGTTTGCTGAATTCCTCCGCAAAGGGTCCGGTTCTTGGTCGTCGCTTTTGGTATTCATGTGCAAGCTTCGTTCCGTGCCGGAAACCCTTTCAAACAGCCAAGTTAGGCGCATTGGAGGCCGTTTTCGATCGGGTAACCTTGCAAATTGGCAGGGTGTGGATTCTAGGCGCGTAGCAGCTGCTTGGCGATAGTCTGCAGCTGCATGTTGCTGGTGCCCTCGTAGATAGTGCCAATTTTTGCGTCGCGGTAGAACTTCTCGACCGGATATTCTCGCGAGTAGCCGTAGCCCCCGAAGAGTTCGACGCACTGCGAAGTGACCCGGTCGGCCATCTGCGAACTGTAGAGCTTGGCCATGGCGGCTTCACGGAGAAACGGTTGCCCCGCGTCCTTGGTTCTGGCCGCGTTGTAGACCATGAGCCGGGCTGCCTCGAGTTCGGTGTCCATCTGGGCCAACTGAAACTGCACGGCCTGGAACTCGGCGATCGGCTTGCCGAACTGCTCGCGCTCCTTGGTGTACCGGATGGCGGCGTCGAGCGCCCCGCGAGCCACACCGACCATTTGGGCGCCGATCCCGATGCGCCCTTCGTTGAGGGTGGCCATGGCGATCTTGTAGCCCTGGCCGACGGGCCCGAACACATTTTCTTGAGGAACCCGACACCCCTCGAGGATCAGTTCGGTGGTACTCGAGGCGCGGATGCCCAGCTTGCTCTCTCTCTTCCCGACGGAGAAGCCCTCGAAATCCCGCTTGATCAGGAACGCGGTAATGCCCTTGTAGCCCTTGTCGAAGTCGGCATTGGCGAACACGATGAAGAACTCGGCCTCGGCGCCGTTGGTGACCCAGAACTTGCGACCCGTCAACTCCCAGTGGCCGCCCTTGTCTTCCGCCTTCGTGGTCAAGGCGAAGGCGTCGCTGCCGGCTCCCGGCTCGGATAGCGCAAAGGCGCCGAGCATGTCGCTGGCCAGACGGGGACAGTACCGGTCCAGTTGTTCGTCGGTGCCCCAGCGGAGCACGGCGTTGTTTACCAACGTGTTGTGGACGTCGACGTAAATGGCTGCCGAGGCGTCCACCCGAGCCAGTTCCTCGATGGCCAGCATGGCCATGAAAATGGATCCGCCGGCACCGCCTCGTTGCTCGGGGATCTCGATGCCCATGAGGCCCATCTCGAAGAAGCTGGAGATGATGTCCGGGTGGAACTTCGAAGCCTCATCCATGTCGTGCACATGGGGGGCGATCGCGCTTTCGGCAAACTCGCGTACCGCCTCGCGCAGCATCTCCTCTTCTTCGGAGAGGGTGGTCAGCGGACTGGCAGCGGCGGTGACGTCACTCATCAGGGAACACCTCGATAGTTCTCAAGCACCGGGAGACCTAGGACCGGGGAGTATATCGCCCCGGTCCGGCTGGTACAATGGAGCGGCGCGGGCAGCGAGAAGGTGCTGCTCTCCTACTGTTGTCAAATTCCTAGCCGTCCTACCGCCTGTTACCGCCTTACCGCCCTACCGCCCTACCTACGGCTCATAGTTCAGGCTCGGGGCCAACCAGCGCTCGGCGGCCGCCGGCTCGATGCCTTTACGAGCGGCGTAGTCCTCGATTTGATCACGCCCTATCTTCCCCACGCCGAAATAGCGGGCCTCGGGGTGCCAGAAATAGTATCCGGCAACCGATGCCGCGGGCATCATGGCGAAACTCTCGGTGAGCCGGATGCCGGCCCGGGTTTCCGCATGCAGCAGGTCGAACAGGGTTCGCTTCTCGGTGTGATCGGGACAGGCCGGGTAGCCGGGCGCGGGGCGGATCCCCTGGTAGTCTTCCCGGATGAGCGAGTCCTCGGTTGGAGCCTCGTCGGGAGCGTAGCCCCAGAATTCGGTCCTGACCCGGTGGTGGAGGTGCTCCGCGAAGGCCTCGGCCAGACGATCCGCCAGGGCCTTGGCCATGATGGCGCGGTAGTCGTCGTGGTCGCTCTCGAACCGGGCGACCAGCGTGTTGAGACCCAGCCCCGCCGTGACGGCGAACGCTCCCACGTGGTCGGCCACGCCCGACTCCTTCGGCGCCACGAAGTCCGCCAGCGCGAGGTTGGCCCGGCTGTCGCTCCTGGCCATCTGCTGCCGCAGGGTGTGAATGACGGCGACGACGTCCTGTCGGGTCTCGTCACGATACACCTCGATGTCGTCCCCTATGGCGTTTGCCGGAAAGAAGCCCACGACCGCACTGGCCTGGATGAGGCGGTCGGCGATGATCTCATCCAACAGCTGGTTTGCCTCCGAGAACAGATCGCGCGCGGCATCGCCCTGAACGGGATCGTTCAGCAGGTCGGGGTAGCGTCCCTTCATTTCCCAGGCGTGGAAGAACGGCGTCCAGTCGATGGTGTCCCGCAGGGACTCGAGCGGGTAGTCCTCGAGGGTGCGCACGCCCAGGAACTCCGGTTGAGGGGCATCGACGCCCTGCCACTCGAGCCGGAGGACTCGTGCGCGGGCGTCCTCCAGGGCCAGGCTTCCGCGGGCGGCGCGATGCTCGGCTCGTTGGCGCCGGATCTCCTGGTACTCGGTCCGCACCTTGGCGACGAACCCTTCCCGGTTGGCGTCACTTAGCAGGTTGGCGACCACGCCGACCGCCCTCGAGGCGTCGTGGACGTGCACCGTGGGGCCGCTGTATTGCTGTTCGATCTTGACGGCGGTATGGACGCGTGAGGTCGTGGCGCCACCGATCAGGAGGGGTACCTGGTAGCCTTCTCGCTCCAACTCGCCGGCGACATACACCATTTCGTCGAGCGACGGGGTGATTAGGCCGCTGAGGCCGATGATGTCGACGGCCTCCTTCTTGGCCGTCTCGAGGATCTTGGCGCAAGGTGTCATGACGCCGAGGTCGATCACCTCGTAGTTGTTACACTGCAGCACGACGCCGACGATGTTCTTGCCGATATCGTGTACGTCGCCCTTTACCGTCGCCATCAGGATGCGACCGGCGGTTTTGGGTGAGGCCGCGGTCCGGTCGGCCTCCAGGTACGGTTGCAAATAGGCTACGGCCTTCTTCATGACCCGGGCGCTCTTGACCACCTGCGGCAGGAACATCTTCCCGGCCCCGAATAAATCGCCGACGGTGTTCATGCCGTCCATGAGAGGGCCCTCGATGACCTCGATAGGGCGGTCGGCCTGTTGGCGCGCTTCCTCCGTGTCGTCGATGATGTACTCGGTCACCCCGTTGACCAGGGCGTAGGCAAGCCGGTCGTGGACCGACTCGTCGCGCCACTCGAGGTTCGTGAGTGTCTGCTCGCCGGGGTCCTGAACGGTGTCGGCCACCGCCAGCAGTCGTTCGGTGGCGTCGGGCCGTCGATTGAGGATGACGTCTTCAACCCGTTCCCGCAGGTCGGGCTCGATTTCGGAGAACACCGCCAACTGGCCCGCGTTGACGATGCCCATGTCCATCCCGGCTTCGATGGCGTGATACAGGAACACGGCATGCATGGCGCGGCGGATGCCCTCGTTGCCGCGGAACGAGAACGACAGGTTGGAGACCCCGCCGCTCACCAATGCGCCGGGGCACGCCGCTTTGATTTGGCGAACCGCCTCTATGTAGGCTACGCCGTAGTCGTTGTGTTCTTCGATGCCGGTGGCGACGGCAAAGATGTTGGGATCGAATATGATGTCTTCCGGTGCAAAGCCGACCTCTTCCGTCAGCAACCGGTAGACGCGCCGGCAAATGGCCACCTTATGGTCGACCTCCCCGGCCTGGCCCTGTTCGTCGAAGGCCATGACGATGACGGCGGCACCGTAGCGGCGTACCCGGCGGGCGTGTTCCAGAAACGCCTCTTCCCCCTCCTTGAGGCTGATCGAATTCACCACTCCCTTGCCCTGGACACATTGCAGCCCGGCTTCGATCACCGACCACTTGGAGGAGTCGATCACGACCGGCACCCGGGAGATGTCCGGTTCGGCGGCGAGAAGCCGGAGGAAGGTGGCCATGGCTTCCTCGGAGTCCAACATTCCCTCGTCCATGTTGACGTCGATCATCTGCGCCCCGTTCTCCACCTGCTGACGGGCCACGGCGACAGCCGCTTCGTAATCGCCTTCGAGCACCAGCCTGGAGAATCGCCGCGAGCCGGTCACGTTGGTGCGCTCACCCACGTTGACGAACAGGCTGGACGAGTCGATCGTGAGCGGCTCCAGCCCGCTCAAGCGGGTGGCGCTGGCGAGGGCAACCGGTGGTCGCGGGGGGACGTTGCGAACTACCTCGGCGAAGGCCTCGATGTGCCGGGGTGTCGTGCCGCAGCAACCGCCGACCACATTGAGGACCCCGTGCTCCGCCAACTCACCGAGCACTCGGGCCATCGACTCCGGGGACTCGTCGTAGCCACCCAACTCGTTCGGTAGTCCCGCGTTGGGGTGGGTGGACACGAAGGTGGGCGCACTCCTGGCCAGTTCCCTGACGTAGGGGGCGAGAGTGGCCGGACCGAGGGCGCAATTGAGGCCCACGATCATCGGGTTGGCGTGGGCCACCGAGTTCCAGAAGGCCTCCACTGTCTGGCCGGAAAGCGTCCGGCCGGAGGCATCGGTGATGGTGCCCGAGATTATGACCGGGAGCCGGAGGCCCGTCTCCGCGAAGATGCCCTCGAGGGCAAAAATGGCGGCCTTGGCGTTGAGAGTATCGAATACCGTCTCGATGAGGAGGATGTCCACACCACCCGCCATCAGGCCACGGGCAGCCTCGTCATAGGCTGTCGCCAGATCCCCGAAGGTCACGTTGCGGAATCCAGGGTCGTTGACGTCGGGAGACATGGAGGCGGTGCGATTGGTAGGGCCCAGGACGCCGGCGACGAAGCGTGGGCTGTCCGAAGTGGCCACCGCATCGGCAGCCTCCCGGGCGAGGGTCGCCGAGGCCAGGTTCAATTGGTAGACCAGATCCTCCATGTGGTAGTCCGCCATGGAGATGGAGGTCGAGTTGAACGAATTGGTCTCGATGATGTCCGCGCCGGCGACCAGGTAGGCCGCATGGATCTCCCGGATTATCTGGGGCTGGGTCAGGGACAGGAGGTCGTTGTTCCCGCGCAGGTCATGGGGCCAATCGGCGAACCGTTCTCCACGGTAGCCGCTTTCATCCAGCCGGTGCCGCTGGATCATGGTGCCCATCGCACCGTCGAGGACCAAGATGCGCTGCTGGAGCAACCGCTCCAGCAGGCGTCCCCGCTCGCTCATCGCCGCAGTGGGTGTGGTTGTATCACCGTGTGCCATAGTCCGGCTTCTTTCTGCCCAGAATACCAAAAGCCCCGGAGTCGACTCGCTCCGGGGCAGGGCGGTTTAGCGGTTTGTTTAACGTGGCCGCAATCGCGACAAATTACCACGTACCCCGAATTGTGATTGCATAGTAACGACTTTCCGCCGAGTAGCAACGCGGGCCGGGCCGGGTTGAGACGCCCGGCTTGGCGGGGATGGGTGAAGGCTCGTGCCCTGGCGGTGTGGCGGCCTCCATCGCCCCCCAGCGGGTCAGACGATGAAGCCCAGGAGAAAGCCGCGCAGGACGATCAGCAATACCCAGGCGACCAGCGGGCTAAAATCGATCATCCCCATCGTCGGCAGGAAGCGGCGTAGTGGTTCCAGCATCCAGTCGGTCAACCAATAGGCCGGTTTCATCCACGACCGGTAGCGCCCGACCCCGAACCACGATCCGATGACGCGAACTATCAGCGCCAGCATGAGGAGGCTGTAGGTCCCGTTGACCACCAGGAAAGCCCAGCCCTTGGGGCCAGCGCCGATCAGGCCTCCATAACGAAACCAGGCGCCGGCCAACCATCCCATGAGGCTCAGAAGCACCAGGCCTCCCGCCACCACGATTCCCAGCAGCCACATGGGTGCGTCCTGCGGATTCCTGCCCGCGCGGACTATACGGCGCTCTAGGGGATGTATCAGCGGGTCGCTCATGCGGCGAACGAATCTGGGCAACGGCCCGAACGGCGCAAGATGCTTGCGGCGGACGGCCCAATGGGTGACCGCCACCGTTGCGGCGAACACCAGGCCCGTCAGCACCAAGCCTCGCGCCACCAGCATGACGTTCACGCTGGTGACCGTCCCACGGTGAACTCTTCGGGGGCTCCGTTCACCAGGGAGCACTCGAGACGGAAGGCGCCATCGAGGGCGAGTTCTTCGAGTACCGCAGCACTGCCGCGGCAACGGGACACCGTGTGCCCGGCCAATCGGCGGAAAGCCACCACGATCCACGGTGTGCCTTCATGTATCTCGATCCAGCGGGCGGTGGCGGGCGTGAGACTATCGACGCCCATGGTGCGCAGGCTGCGGGGCGGCCGATCTGTGTGCGAACTCTGGTAGCCTGCCGCCTGGTCGACCAGGTCGAAGATCTCCTGGCCCAACAGTTCCGCGTCCTCCTGGGCCAGCGTCTGCCGCGCCGTTTCGATGCGGGCCTCCCCGCTGGTGCAGGCAGACACTGCGGCGGCGACCAAGCACGTCAGGGCAAGCCAGCGGATCGAGGACGGTGCCTTCATGTCGTGGAAGATAATCGTCGCCAGTGGGATTATCGAAAGCCAAAGCGGCGACCCGTTCCGGGGTCGCCGCCGAGCCGCCGGGGTGCCACAGGGGGCTACTCCCAGCTTTGGACCTCGTCAGGGTCGGTGTGGTCCGCTACCATGGGAGGCAGCTCTTTCTCGAGGAGGTACCACGTTTCTTCCCCGATGTATCGGGGGCGTTCCAGGACCCGGCGCCACCCGAAGGCGGCCATGAGTGCCTCGGATCGGAGGTCTTGGGTCCAGAATTCCACCAGGTGTGCGCCGCTGAGGCCTGCGTGCTCTTCGAAGGCCGCCAACAACCGGTGCGCGTGTCCCTGATGGCGCTCCTCTGCCACCACGACCAACTCCATCAGGTGGGCCACTCCACCGCGCAGGGCGTAGCGCAGCCCGCCGATCCAGTCACCGATCTCGTTGGCCAGGACCAAGTGGTGGTCTTTGGACTGAAAAGCCCTCCCGGTGGTTCTGGCTTCGTCGTGGAGGACGTCGCTCAGCCACTCGGAGAATTCCTCGTCCTGATCGATTTCTCGAATCGTCAGTTCTGACATACAGCACCTTTGGAGCCGGTGATGGAGACCCCTCTGTGGTGACATACGCAATGGTGGTGCCAGCGGTTCCACGACCGGGGTGGTGGCCCACGGTGCGCCAACGTCAAGGTCCTAACTTACTGAAACTGTTGAGGTTATACGTTCAGACACGAACCTGGCTCTGGCGGCCTCAGTGCTCCTCAGTCGGCTTGGTGTGTCCTCTTGGCACAGCGCGTCTGCCACCCTTCACCAAGGGAGACGATCTCGCTGTGTGGTTTTGACACTTCATCAGGGGGTATCTAGCTTTCCGGCATGAATCAGCCAACCACCCGCAAGGCGACCGTGGGTTGCACTTTTTGCGGCACGCTTAACAAGGTCGACCTCGACCGAGCCGGAGACGGGCCCAAGTGCGGAGATTGTGGCCGTCCCATCAGACTCGACCGTCCGTTGAAGGTTACCGATGCCGATTTTGACAGGGTGGTGCGGGGAGCAGGTGTGCCGATCGTGGTCGACTTCTATGCGGACTGGTGCGGGCCGTGCAAAGTGATGGCTCCGGCGCTGGACGAGTTCGCCGGCGACCACGCCGGGGAAGTGTTGGTCCTGAAGCTGGACACTGACGCGAATCAGGCGACGGCCCAGAAGTTCGGCATCAAGGGCATCCCCACCCTCATCGCCTTCGCCAACGGCGCCGAGACTGGGCGCCACGTCGGGATGGCAGATGGAGCCGCGCTGGCTTCGCTGGCCGGCGTCTAGCGGGCCTGGCACCGTCGGCTGACGGGTGGCGCGTCGCCGCACATCACCGACTCGGCCATTCCCGAAGACACGGTGCCGCAGGCGGTGGTCTGCGCGCTCTGCGCCGCTTGGGCTTCATTGGCGGCGGAAGCGGTGGCGCAGTTGCTGCGGCCGTTGAACTCGACGCACACCTCGCACTCTACTTGCTGACTGGCCATGGTGCTCCACATGAGGAGCACCACGAAACCAGCCACGATGAGCCACACGAGGTACTTCCGCCGCGCCTTCCCCGCCATGGCTAACCGCCTCCCACTATGGCTGGGCCCACTGTGGGCAAAGCGCCAATGAGCCATACCAGACCTGCCGCGATGAGCGCTTTGTTCATGTTGATCTTGCCGATCACCTTGAGGCCGATGGCCAGGAGGAGCGTGATCCACAGCAAGGTGAGGTCGAAGCGATTGGCGAGCGCGACGGTCAGCGCGGACACGGTGTCGGGGTCGAGGAATCGAGAGGGTCCGAGGCTCAATCGGTTTGCGCCGTTCAGTGCCTCCGGAGGAAGGAACAGGCCCTGAACCCCGCCGGCGAGTAGCCCGACGACTCGCGGAAATGAAGCGAACGTAGCGATCAGCATCGCCTGCCCCAGCTTTTCGGTGGCTCCCACGAGCTTGCTCGCGCCCCACAGGATCAACCCGAGGAGCAATGCGAGGATCGGGAAGATCACCAGGGAGACGACGCCGATCACCTTTCGCTGAATAGCTATCCCTTGTTCGACCTGCTCCGCGGTAAGGCTTGGGTTCTTCTGCTGGGCAACCTCCATACCCCGAGCAAGATCCGCATCGATGGCGGGGGCGTAGCTCCCCTTCAGGCCGATGACTAACAGGGCGGCCACGACCGTGAGAATCAGCAGGGGCAGCCAGAAACTGGCATCCTGACGCCGGGCGAACACGCGTGAGGGCGCGAAGAAGATTTCCAGGTAGTCCTCCCACCAGGATGCTGGGCCTTCGGGTGATGTCGTTTGGTCGGTCACGCTGGTCTCCCGGATTGAATCATGGAGCGATCAGGAATCGGAGGTCGGGACTCGAGTTTCCGAGGCTACCCAATCCAGATACGGTTGGTGACCGTCAATGACCGGGACGACAATCACCTCTGGAACGTCGTATGGGTGCAACTTCACCACACGGGTACGCAATCGTTTCGCCAGGAGTTTCGTCGTCTTGAAACGGCAGTACCATTCGGTGGCGCTGTCGATCTTTCCGTGCCACCAAAAGACGGATTCGATCGGGCCCTGGACCTGGGCGCAGGCAGCCAGACGCTCCGTCACGATGGTTTGAGCCAGGCGCATGGCCTGTGCCTTGCTATCGACAGTGGTTGTGAGCTGGACGATGTCCGTCATGGATCCGCCCGGTGGTGGTCGTTACTGGCCGATGCCAGGGGTGTCCGCCGCCGCGACGCCGTCGTCGATCGGGAGGATGGCGAGTCGCCACCCACTGGGAAACCGCACCGTCAGTCGATGACCCAGCGTGTCCGCCACCACGATCTCGACACCCAGAGACCGGGCGTATTCGACGGCCGCGTCCATCTGCCGGCCAAACGCCTCGGGGGTGTCGGACTGGTACGCCGCGGCGAATGCTCGGCCGATTGCTACGGCCTGTGCCTGCTCCACTCCGTAGGAAGCCCACTGCGCGGCCGGCACCAGGCCGGTCTGGTCGGCCACGGGCGCGTAGCCGTCGTAGTCGCGACAGCCGGCGACCGCTGCGAGAGTGAGGAGGGCAATGGTTAGGCGGTTCATGGCGCTGTCCTGGTCGGTGCCCGGGTATGCTGCAGGGCGTTCCCTGGAGGTCGGTCGATGGTTGGCAATGATGCCCGGCGCGGTGAGTCTGGTCAAGCGCTACCGACAATACTATCGTTGGGCGCTCCCCGGTCAAAGGGACCACGCTGTGAACCGTCGGTAATCCCTTCATGCTGCTAGCGGATCGGATCGAGCCTTCCTCGATGCGCGATAGACATCCAATCCCCTGCAGTGGTGTCTTCGTGGTGGCCTTGGCGAGCCTGTCACTGGTGATGGGGAGTTGGCGCGCCCCGGAGGTTCGCGCGCAGGGTTGTTCCCCCGCGGCATCGACGTGCCCCGCCGCTCCCATAAACATCGGCCTGCGGGAGGCGGCATTCTTCGGCATGGGGATCGGCGCGTTGATGATCCTCGACGAGATCGTGTGGGAAGCGGTGTCGGATGTGCGGGGCTCCGACGGTACCATCGCGTTGGAGCCATTCCGGGCGCTGGGCAACGGAGCGGCATTCGCTCTCGTGAGCGGCGGAACGTTGCTCGCCGGCTGGGCCACCGGCGACGAAGCGTTGACGCGCACGGGAGAGCGACTGGTGGCTACGCTGGCCCTGGCGGCGGGGGTGGTCAACGTGACAAAATTCATCGTCGGACGCAGCCGGCCGAGCGACGGTGAGGGCGCCTTGTCGTTCCACCCGGGGACTCCGGGGAGTTCCTTCTACTCGGGGCACACGACGATGGCCTTCGCCATGGCCACGGCGCTGTCCGATGAGATCGACCACACCGCGGCAACGGTGGTTCTCTACTCGGCGGCCACTCTAGCGGGGTATTCCAGAATGCACGACAACCAGCACTGGTTCAGCGACGTGGTCGTCGGCGCGGTCATGGGGGTTGTCAGTGCCAAGTTCGTCTACGGCCAGTGGACCATCTTCGGGCTGCGTGCTCCCTCGTTCTTGGCCAGCCCCACGGGTGCCAGTATGGCCTACCGGTTGACGTTCTGATGCCCCCGTGGATCACGGCCTCCGGGTGGTCCTGGCGGTGGAGCCGGGCGGTGCCAGTGATCGTGGCGCTGCTGGCCGCAACTCCCGTCAGCGGCATTGCCCAAGACCTTCGCGGGCCGCTGGTCGTGTACAACGCGGGAAGCCTGGCGGTACCGTTCAAGCTGTTGCTCGATGCCTTCAGCCAGCGCTACCCGGAGGTCGGCGTTCAGCAGGAACATTCCGGGAGCCTCGCCGCCGTGAGGAAGCTGACGGAGCTAGACCGCATTCCCGACATCCTGGCGCTGGCGGATGGTACGTTGTTCCCCGCCCTGTTGCAGCCGGAGTACACGTCATGGCACGCGGTCTTTGCCAGAAACGCAATGGTACTGGCCGTGTCTCCCATGGTACCACCCGGTGATCGGGGCACGGCCGACACCTGGCCCGATGTATTGCTCGACGGCTCGGTACGGTGGGGGCACGCTGATCCGGCCGTCGATCCGGCCGGCTACCGCACGTTCATGGTGTTCGATCTGGCGGAACGCTACTACGGTCGACCCGGTCTTGGCCGGGCGCTGCGTGATCGGTCCGAGCCGCGATATGTCAGGCCCAAGTCGGCTGACTTGGTGGCACTGTTGCAGTTGGGCGAGTTGGATTACGCCTGGTTGTATTCCTCCGTTGCGCGGTTCCATAACATCCCCTATGTCATGCTGCCGAAGGCCATCGACCTCAGCGACCCGCAGTTTGCCGACGAGTACGACCGGGCCGTCGTCCGGGTACCGGGTCGGACCGGTGCTCCGGGGGATATCCTCGAGATCCGGGGCCGGGCGATCGAGTTGGCCGTGTCGGTGCCTCGCGACGCGCCCCATCCCGAAGTGGCGGGTGCGTTCTTCCGTTTTCTGGTGTCTGAGGTCGGGCAGTCCATCCTGCGGGAGGTCGGGCTGCCGACGGTCGACCCCCCGGATATTAGAGGGACCCCGCCGGCCGGGCTCCTCCCCTGACGAGGGCCGATTTTCGGCCCGCTCTCCCCGTTGCCCGGCGGTCTCAAATCGGGTAAGCTCCCGCGCATCGTAACGGACAGCCGGGCTCCAGCTGTCCTCTGGCTCGATTCTCTTGCACCGTGGAAGTCCGATGAACAGCACAGCCAATGTCCCCCAGCCGCACAACGAACCGATCCTGAGTTACGCTCCGGGGACACCAGAGAGGGCCAGCCTGCAGGACGAGCTGAAGACCGTGTGGCAGGATGAGATCGAAATCCCCGTCATCGTGGGCGGGAAGGAGGTCCGCACCGGCGACACCTACCAGGTAGTGTCGCCGCACGACCACGGCCACACCCTGGCCACAGTCCACTCGGCCGACGCGGCCACGGTGGCGGCCGCGGCCGCGGCGGCGGTCGAGGCACAGCGCGAGTGGGCCAGTTGGTCGTTTGTCGACCGGGCCGCGGTGTTCCTCAAGGCCGCCGATTTGCTGGCCGGTCCCTGGCGCAACCTGATCAACGCCAGCACCATGGCGGGTCAGAGCAAGACGGTGTACCAGGCGGAAATCGACGCCGCCTGCGAACTCATCGACTTCTTCCGTTTCAACTGCTGGTACATGGACAAAATCTACCGCGACAACCAACCCCCCATCCAGCCGCAAGGCATATGGAACCGCCTCGAATGTCGCCCCATCGAGGGCTTCGTCTTCGCAATCACCCCCTTCAACTTCACCAGCATCGCAGGCAGATCGGAAGAGCACACGTCTGAACTCCAGTCACACTGATATATCTCGTATGCCGTCTTCTGCTTGAAAAAAAAAAAAAAACGGAT
>CAJVYZ010000003.1 GCA_913009915.1 uncultured Gemmatimonadota bacterium
CGCCTCGGCACCGAAGAACCCCGCCCGTACCTGCCGAGCCATGTCGTCCAGCGTCACGCCCAGCGACCGGGCCCGTGGTTTCAACTCGAGCTGCACCTCGCGTTTGCCCTGGATTTGGTCGTTGCGTACGTCGAACACTCCGGCGTAGCGCCGGAGGCTGGCCTCGATGCCGGTGACGACGGTGTTCAGCGTGGTGTTGTCCGGATGGGAGATCTCCACCTGAACCGGGGCTCCCAGGTTGATTACCTGGGAGCTGAAGCTCAGCGTGCGTGCCCCGGGAATTTCGCCGGCCTGCTGGCGCCATGCCTGCTCGAACTCCACCGCGCTCAGTTTCCGGTCTTCGGGCTCGAGCAGCCGGAAGGTCACTTCGGCGATGTTGGATTCGATGAACGTCGGCCCGGCGCCGATGCCCGGTCCACCGGCCATGGAAGGTCGGCGGCCGACGCTCAAGTAGACCGCCCTTACCAACGAGGGGTGATCGTCCGGTAGGTCCGCCTGGAACGTGGCCGCCACCGCCCTACCCGTTTGCTCCAGGTATTCAGCCAGCTGGCGAGTTCGTGTGGCTGGTGTCCCGGGCGGCATCTCGAGCTGGGCGATCACCTGGTCGCCTTCGATCCGCGGCAGGAAGCTGAACCCGATGTATCGGCCCGCCAGGACCCCGGCGGTGATAAGAAGGAGCGACGCCGCGCCGGCGATCACCACCCAGTAGTGGTGGACGGCATATGTCACGCTGCGGGTAAGCGGGCCGTCGATGAACTGCTGCAACCGTCGTTGCACGTAGTCCTGGGCTCGCTGGAAGAACCCCAGCCACGCGGGCAGCCGAGCGTGGGCGTGCTCGGGCAGGTGCGAGAGATGGTGGGGGAGGATGAACAACGACTCCACCAACGAGAACAGCAATACCGCAATCACAATGAGCGGGATGTTCATGAGGAACTTGCCGATAGCCCCCGGAACGAACAGCAGCGGCGTGAACGCCACCACGGTCGTGAGCACCGCAAAGGTCACCGGCACCGCAATCCGTTGCGCGCCGTTGACGGCCGCCTCCAGGGGACCGGTCCCGCGTTCTCGCTCGGCGTAGATGTTTTCGCCGATGACGATGGCGTCGTCTACCACGATGCCGATCGCCAGAATGAAGCCGAACAGCGACAGCATGTTGATGGATACGCCGAGCGAGGGCATGACGGCGAACGTTGCCACGAACGACAGTCCGATGCCGACAGCCACCCAGAACGCCAGTCGCAGATCGAGGAACAGGGACAGTGCCACCAGCACCAACATCAGGCCGATCAGCCCGTTCCTGGTCAGCAGGTCGATACGGCTCCGCAGATTGTCGGCCTCATTGGCCCAGATGGCGACTTTGATTCCCCTGGGCAACGACGGCTCGAGTTGCTCGGCCAGGTAGTGTTCCACTACGTCCACGATCTTGAGGACCTGCTCGTCGGCTGTGCGGAACACTCGGACGAACGCGGCCGGCTGGCCGTCGTACAGTGACAGCAGGTCGGCGTCCTCGAAGCCATCCCGTATGGTGGCGACCTGGTCCAGCCTGAGCTCGGCCCCGCTGCGCGTACCGCGCACGATGATCTCGGCAAAATCCTTGGCCGTGTAGTTCTGGCCCTCGATGCGGACGAGGATCTCCTCGTCGCGGGTGTCGACCCTGCCGCCCGGGAGATCGAGACTGGCTGCCCGAACCGCCCGAGCGACGTCGTCCAGCCGTAAGCCGTAAGCCCGCATGGCGTCGAGCGATACCTCGATCGAAATCTCATAGGCTCTGACGGCGTCGGTCTGCACGAAGGAGATTTCCGGCATGGTGGCCAGATCGTCCTGCACCCGGTTGGCCAGCTCCTTGAGAGAGCGCTCCGAGACCTGGCCGTACAGCGCTATCTCGATGACCCTGGTCCGGTTGGAGACCTCAGACACCTCCGGTTCTTCGGCGTCGACCGGGAAACTCACGATCCGGTCCACCTCGGCCTTGATCTCGTCGAGGGCGCGGGCCTTGTCTTGGCCCGTGTTGAGTTCGGCGATCACCACCCCGACGCCCTCGCTGGCCGTGGATGTCAGGCGCCGAATGCCCTCGACCGATTCGATCCGCTCTTCGACCCGTTGGATGATTCCCTCTTCGATCTCTTCGGGCGAGGCGCCGGGATAGAGGACCTGAACCTGTATGGCGTCGAGATCGAACTCGGGGAACACTTCCTGCACGATGTTGGGAAGACTGAAAAGACCCGCCGCCAGCAACAGGACCAACAGCAGGTTTGCCGCGACTCCGTGCTTGGCCATCCAGGCTATCGCGCTCTTCATGACGAGGGGTCCTCCGCCACGCGGATGGTCATGCTGTCGGTCACCACGGCGAGCGGACTGATCACCACCAACGCTCCGTCCGCCAGCCCGGCCAGGAGATACACCTGGCCGTCCACTTCCTGAATGAACTCGGCCGGGACGATACGCAGCAGGGTGTCGGACTCGATGGTCCACAGCACGTCGCCGTCACGGTAGGTCGCTTGCGGGAGGACGATGTAGTGATCCAGCGAGACTCCCTGAATGCTCACGTCCACGTAGGTACCCAGAAGGAGCGGTGGTCTGGTACCAGCCGAATCGGTGACGAACGGGTCCGGGACCCGTACCACTACATCCACGGTTCGGGTTTCCGCGTTGAGTGCCCCCTCGGCGCGGTCGACATAGCCCGCCCACTGATAGTGCCGGCCACCAAAGGTGATGCTTACGCTCGCCGGAATGGCGGTCACCGCGTTGCCCGCCCGCGCGTCCCACAAGCCGTCCACCAACGCAGCCTCTTCATCGGTGAGCGGCACGACGATTTCGACTTCGTCAGTAGTGTAGATGGTGGCGATTCCCTGGCCGGGCGCCACGTACTGACCGATGTCCACGCTCTCCGACCTGACCACGCCGTCGAACGGCGCGCTGAGTCGGGTGCGCCTGAGCGACAGCTTGGCGTCTTCCAGCCGGGCTAGTGCTCGCCGCAACGAAGCCCGGGCCGCTTCGAGTTGCGGTTCGCGGAAGATGAGACTGCCGAGCTCGGTAGAGTCGATGGCCAACTCGATCCCCTCACGCTCACGAAGTCGCTGGTACTCTTCCCGAGCCAGGGTGACTTCTTCTTCCGCCTGGAGGACTTCCACGCGCCGCTGAGCCACCTCGGCCGAGGCAATCTCGACCGCGTTGTCGTAGTCGGCCGGCTCTACCCTGAGGAGCACCTCGCCGGCATCAAAGCGGCCGCCCGACACTAGAGCGGGGGAGACCCACTCGACCCTGCCGCCCACCTGCGAGGCCAGCACCACCTCGCTCCGAGGACGGACCGTGCCGTTGCCTCTGACCTGAATACGGCCCTGCCGGGCATCGACGGCTACCGTAGCTACCAGTGGGGGAAGCCGAAGTGGTTCCTGTATGGCCGGTCGCGGCCGGAGAACGATCAACAGCACCATGCCGATCACGCCCGCCAGCAGGATGACGATCCCCTTCATCCGCGAGCTGAGGCGGCCGAAAGCATGAAGGGCCTTCTTGAATGGGTTCATTGCCCAGCGTCCCCGTTGGTTCCGTTCACGTCGGATTCATGGAGGTCGTCGTCGGGGTTCTCGACCGGCACCAGGTCGTCGCCCAGCCGGCGATACTGTTGCAGTAGTGTCTCGCTCATGTCGTCGTCCACTACCCAGGCTCCGCCCAGGGCACGGTGCACGCCCAAGCGTGCTTCAGCCAGGGCTCGCTCGGCCGAGGAGAGATTGGTCTCGACGGCCACCAGGTTGCTCCGGGCGTCGAGGTACTCGATGTACCGGCCGACACCGCGCTCCAGCGAACGAAGCTGAAAATCGACGGATCCCTGCGCGGAGGTCCGCTGCCGCTGGAGGAAGTCGTAGCGTTCTTTCTGGTTCCCCAGGTTCTGCAGGCTGGTTTCCACTTCGCTGTACGCGGTCAGCACCGTCCGCACGTAGGCCGCGGCGCGTTGTTGGAACAGCGCCTCGGAGGCACTGGCGTTGGCCCGAAGACGGCCGCCCTGGAGGAGCGGCGCCGTGAGGCCGCCCAGGAGGTTCAGGAAATACTGATCCACCCGGAACAGGTTCGACACCGACGAGGACTGGAGCCCCGCGCTGGCGTTCAGCCGGATGGCGGGATACAGCTCCGCCTTGCGGGCGCCGATGCGGAAGCGGGCAGCTTCCATCCGGCGCCAAGCGGCCATGACGTCGGGTCGCTCCTCTAGTAGTGCCGCCGGGAGTTGGGCCGGTACCGGATCGAGCACGATGGCCGGTGATTCCTCTCCGTCCCCGACCGCCAGGAGCTGGTCCAGGCTGCCGGCGTAGCGGCCCAACAGCACGGCCAGCCGCCCCTCCGCGTCCGCCAGCTGGCTCTCCAGCACCGGCAAACCGGCCTGGGTGTTCCGGTAGAGTGAGCGGAAGGTGTACAGCTCGAACGACGAGGTGAGCCCACGGAAGTATCTCTTGTCGGTCAGGTCAGCCCGGTCGGCCAGCAGGTCGACGTTCAGCCCGGTGAGCGCCACCCGCCGCCTCAAGTCCACGATCTCCAGGTAGGTGGAGATCGTCGCCGAGATCACCGCTAGGCGGGCCGTGCGGTAATCGGATTCGGTTGCCAGAAAGTCGCTGACGGCGGCCTTGGTGTCGTTGTTGGCCCGGCCCCAGAAGTCGATTTCATACGACAGCCCCAAGGACGCGCTGTAGGTCGTGAAGTCGAACCGGTTGATCGGCAGGCCGCCGAACTCGCCACCGAGGCCGACGTTGGCCGGGCTGGTGCTGTGCGTGGCGTCCGCCGTGGCGCTAACCGAGGGAACCAGGTCGGCCCGGGCGATGCGATAGCGCTGCCGCACCTCCTCCACCCGGGCCACCGCCTCCCGCAGGTCGAGGTTGGCGGCCAGGGCCGTGTCCACCAGGCGGTCCATCACCGGATCGTTGAACACCGTCCACCACTGTTGGGGCTGGTAGCTGCCGCTGTCGGGCGCCGACTGGTACTCGTCAGGGATGTCGGCCACCACCACAGGCTGGGCCTGTTTGGGGGCGAACGAGCAGCCCGCCAGGATGGAGAGCGTGAGGCCGGCCGCGACTGATTCGCGCCGCATCATGTCGCCTCTCCCTTCAGGGCCAACCCGTGGTACAGCACTTCGAACACGTGCTGCTTCCGGGCTTCAATGAAAGCGTCGAAGTCAGTGGCCGCCAACGGGTTCATGACCTTGACCGTGGGTGCTATCAGGAAGAAGAAGGCACACGACGAAATGATGGTGAGCATTGTCTGCCTGGGGCACACGGGACGGATTTCCCCGGTTTCCACGGCTTTTCGAATGGCCTGTTGCATCTTCTGTTGCGGCGATCCCTTGGTGGCGAACGCCTTGGCCAGGTGCTCGCCGAGCAACGACCCACCCGCGAGGTTCTCGTTCATCATCAGCCGCGCCATGTCCTGGTGCTCACGTACGTAGTCGATATACCGGTCGATGAAGTCCCGCAGGTTCTCGCCGAACGTGCCGTCGAGCTGCAGCGATTCGCTGAACGAGTTGACGTACTGCTGAAACAGATGGGCAAAGACCGCTTGGTAGAGTTGCTGCTTGGTGCGGAAGTAGTAGTGCAGCAGCGCCCGGTTGATGCCGGCGCGATCGGCGATGTCCTGCATCCGAGCGCCATCGCGCCCCTTGCTGGCGAAGACCGTCAGGGCGGCCTCGAAGATCCGCTGCTCGGTTTCCTGCGGTTCGGACTTGGTGGTCGGCTCAGGCATGGTTGTCATTTTAGTTTAACAATTATGTCAAAACATAGCGCAACCTCGTTCCCGGCTCAAGCGGCACCCCATACCATGGTCTCAACTCATTATGAATGAATAACTTAACCAGACGGGAGACTGTCTGGCTTTGCCGGCAGCTTGACCACGCTGCGCAATTTGGTGTACATCGCAGGGGGCCCTGTTCACCCTCGCCGAGGAACCTCATGCCGACCACCGATCGCGACGAGCAGCTTTTGCTGGAAGCCTTTCCTTTCCTGGGGCGGGCACCTCAGGAGGTCCGTCGCCAGTTGCGGGACAACAGTAGCCGGGTGTCGCTTCCGACGGGAACTACCATATGCCGGGAAGGGAACCAGTGCGCCCACATGGCCCTCCTTCTGTCCGGATCGGTCCGGGTCTACAAGATCGGCGAATCAGGCCGGGAGATCACTCTGTATCGTCTGGGGCCGGGCCAGAGCTGCATCCTGACAGCCTCGTGCATCGTGAACGACATCGCTTTCCCGGCGCACGCGGTGGTTGAGGGGGACGTCGAGGCCCTGGTGGTACCGGCTCCGGTGTTTCAGGGCTGGGTCTCGCGCCACGACGTGTGGCGCAAATACGTCTTCGCCCTGGCGTCCCAGCGTCTGGCCAACGTCATCATGCTGATCGAGGAGGTGGCTTTCGGCAGGATGGACAAGCGTCTGGCGGACTATCTGTCGGAGGCGGCCGCGGCCGCGCCGGGAGACCCCCCGGTACTCAAGACCACCCACGAGGCCATCGCCGCCGACCTAGGCAGCTCTCGGGAAGTGGTAAGCCGCCTTCTCAAGGACCTCGAGGTGCGCGGCGCCATCAAGCTGGCACGTGGGACCATCACCGTGCTGCAACCCCTGGGCGCGCCGCCTTCGAATTGAGGCCTGCTCCTTGGTGACTTAGTCACAGACCTCACTCCCACTGGTCCCTACCTTAGGATCGTCACCCACGATCTTGGTATCAGTGCATTCCTGGAGGAGAGGTTCAATGCAGAAAAACATGGGGACCATCGACCGGACGATCCGGATTCTCCTGGCCGTCGCCGTGGCGCTCCTGTGGTGGAGCGGTCAGATCAGCGGCACCTTGGCCATCGTCCTGGGCGTGTTTGCCGGCGTCTTCGTGCTGACGAGTATGGTGAGCTTCTGCCCGCTGTACGCGCCGTTTGGTCTGTCGACCTGCAAGCGCAACTAGTCGACCCCCTTACGGGCCCGGCGTGTAGCTGCTCCGGGTCCATAGATTTTCCCACCCCGCCAGGCTGCCGCCTCGGCGAAATTTCCCCCCGACCTCGAAAGAGGTTATTCACGGATGGCGGTCAGCTGCCCTGACCGCGCATCCGGTGTTCTTTCCTGGAATTCGAGCTCTAGCAGATGCGCGGCAACTGGTCTCCGGGGAGCATGTCCACCACCCGCCGGCCACCGATGCGGGTCTCGAGCACCACCAGCCCGGGATGATCGTCCACCACCCGCCCAATGGCGACCGCTTCAGCCCCGGCCGGGTGGGCCCGCATGACCTCCAGCGCCTGCCCGGCCGCATCGGCGGCGATCAACGCCACCAGCACCCCCTCGTTGGCCACGTAGAGCGGGTCGAGGCCCAACATCTCGCAGGCGGCTTCGACGGGCTCCGGGATGGGGAACGCCCGCTCTTCCAATACCATGCCGACGCCGGCGGCAGCGGCAATTTCGTTGAGGGCACTGGCCACGCCTCCCCGGGTGGGGTCGCGCATGACGTGGATAGCCTGTCCCACCGCGTCATGCAGGGCGGCCACCAGCGCATGCAATGGGGCCGTGTCGCTTTCGATCTCGGCCTCGAACCTGAGTCCCTCGCGGGCTGCCATGATGGCCATCCCGTGACGGCCCAGGGGGCCGCTCACGATGATGGTGTCTCCGGCGCGGGCCAGGGTGGCTCTGGGGGCAAACCCCGGCGTCATGGCGCCGATACCGGCGGTATTGAGGTAGAGGCCGTCGCCGCGACCGCGTTCGACCACCTTGGTATCGCCGGTGGCGATGGGGACGCCGCACTCCCGGGCCGCCCGTGCCAGCGACGCGACGATCCGCTCCAGCAACGCCATCTCCAGGCCTTCCTCCAGCACGAATCCCACCGACAGGTACTTTGGCGTGGCGCCCATCATGGCGAGGTCGTTGACCGTCCCGTGGACCGCCAGGCAACCGATGTCGCCGCCGGGGAATTCGAGCGGGTGCACCACGAATGTGTCGGTCGAGAACGCCAGTTCCGCTGCGGGTGCCTGGAACACCGCGGCGTCACCCAAGGGCGCCAGCGTGTCGTTGGCCAGGTGCGGCAGAAAGCAC
Source organism: uncultured Gemmatimonadota bacterium (assembly GCA_913009915.1). Classification (GTDB taxonomy): domain Bacteria; phylum Gemmatimonadota; class Gemmatimonadetes; order Gemmatimonadales; family GWC2-71-9; genus N074bin45. Next base: position 8,037 of record CAJVYZ010000003.1, read on the forward strand.
CGCTCGAGCAGAGCGGCGCTCATCGTGCCGCCGGAACCGTGGCCCAACTGGACCCGCTCGAGGTCGACCTGGGGCACCGGGCAACCGGGTCCCTGTTGCAGTCCCGCCGTCATCACGACCTCCCCGTCAAATGGGCGCTGCGGTGGCGGTCGTAGTGGTAGTAAGCGGCGCACGCTCCCTCGGTCGACACCATGGGCGCTCCCAGTGGGTGCTCCGGCGTGCATTGGCCGGCGAATGCCGGACAGTCCACCGGCTTGAGCTGACCGCGCAGCACCTCGCCGGCCCGGCACTCCTTCGGCTCGTCGACCGTGATGTCGCCGACGTGAAACCGGATCTCGGCATCGAAGTCGGCGAACTCCTCTCTCAGTCCCAACCCGCTTCGAGGAATCAGGCCTATGCCGCGCCAGTTCCGGTCCACCAGTTGGAACACGCGGGCGACGAGGTCTCGGGCCGGGACAGTGCCTTCGCGGCGGACCGACCGAGCATACTGATTCTCCACCTCGTGGCGCCCCTCTTCCAGTTGGCACACGGCCAGATGAATCCCTTCCAGGATGTCGACCGGCTCGAACCCGGTGACGACGATCGGCACCCGGTAGCGTGCCGCAATCGGCTCGTACTCCGTCCATCCCATGACCGTGCACACGTGGCCCGCGGCGAGGAACGCCTCGACCCGGTTGTCGGGAGCGTCGAGGATGGCGGTGATGGCCGGCGGTACGGTCACGTGGGACACCAGGACGCTGAAGTTGCCCACTCCCAGTTCCTTGGCGCGCCAGACGGCCATGGCGTTGGCTGGCGCCGTCGTCTCGAACCCGACGGCAAAGAACACTACCTCCGTGTCGGGGTGTTGCCGCGCCAAGTCCACCGCGTCGAGCGGGGAATAAACGACTTGCACCTGGCCACCCCGTGCGCGCACGGCCTGCAGATCGCAGGTGCTCCCCGGAACCCGCAGCATGTCGCCGAAGGAGGTGAAGATCACGCCTGGCATGGCGGCCAGCGCCAGCGCCTTGTCGATTTGTTCCAATGGCGTGACACAGACCGGACACCCCGGCCCGTGGATCATCTCGACGGCACCCTCCAACAGTGCGTTGATGCCCTGCTTGACGATGGTATGCGTCTGTCCGCCGCACACTTCCATCATCACCCACGGCCGGCTCGACCTGTTTCTGATACGACGTATCAACGCCTCGGCCACACCGGGGTCGCGGTACTCCGACAGGTATCTCATCGAGCCTTCTCCTCGAAGGGCCGAAGGCTCCGGTCGGCTACTTCCGCGATCCACTCCAGTTCGTCGAGCTGGCTCATTTCCTTGAGCACCTCGAACGTGCGCTTGGCTTCGTCCTCATCGACCTTGCTGATGGCGAATCCAACGTGGACGATGGCATAGTCGCCAAGCTCGATCTCATCGGCCACATACGCCAGGCAGACTTCGCGGCGGACGCCGCCGAAGTCCACGATTCCCATGGAGAGTCCGTGGTCGTCATGCACTTCGACGATGCGGCCGGGGATTCCCAAGCACATGTCATTCCCTCCGGGATTCGGTGTTGTTCGAATCAGCCTGCAGTTGCGCGGCAGCCACGACCGCCTGGCCGTAACTCACGGCTCCGTCATTGGGGCTGAGCTCGATCGGTGCCAGCACCGTGTAGCCCTCGGCGGCGAGCCGCCGGCGGAGCCCTACGTGGAGCCGGACGTTCTGAAATGAGCCACCGCATATAACCACCCGGCGCAGTCCGCTGGCCTCGCGAGCCCGGTTCAGCAGCTCGGCCGTGGCGGCGATGACCGTGTCGTGGAACGCCGCGGCGAGGTCCCCGGGATCGCCCCCGGCCGCCCGTCGCTCTCCCAGCGCCACCAAGATCGGCAGCGGATCGAGTACCCAGCAACCATCCACCGGGGCGATGTCATAGGGGAGTAACTCGGCGGCCCGCCAGCCCGCCCTAGCCTCCAGCTCCATGGCCGCCTGTCCCTCGTACCTTGTTTGTTGTCGGATGCCCAGGACGCTGGCTGCGGCGTCGAACAGGCGGCCCATGGACGATGCCATCGGAGAATTGAGATGGCGGGCCAGTTGCTGTTCCACGATCTCGCGTTCGAGCTCGCGTGCGGCCGACAGTGAAAGGGCAAACGCGTCACCGACCGCGCCAGGGTCCAGCGAGCGATAACCGAGTGCCACCCGCCACGGCGCGCGCACGGCGGCGTCACCCCCGGGGAGCGGCGCGGGTCTCAGATGAGCCACCCGCTGGTACCCGGTGAGGTCGGCCACCATGATTTCCGCACCCCATACCGTGCCATCGTCGCCGTACCCGGTCCCGTCGTAGGCTACGCCGAGGACGGGCTCCACCAGGCCGTGCTCCCCCATGACGGCGGCGATGTGGGCGTGGTGGTGCTGTACGGTCATCACTCGCTCCAGCCCCAGATCTTCGGCGATACGGGTGGAGAGATAGCCCGGATGCAGATCGCGCACGGCCACCGTGGGACGGATGCGAAACAGCCGCTGGTAGCGAGCCAGGCTGGCCTGGAAATGTTCCAGCGTCGACATGTTCTCCAGGTCGCCGAGGTGCTGGCTGATGAAGGCCTCGCCGTCGTGCGCCAGGGTAAAGGTGCTCTTGAGTTGGGGCCCGACCGCCACCAGCGGTTCGGGCGTTGCCAGTGGCAGTGAAACCGGGCGGGGAGCGTAGCCGCGTGCTCGCCGGAGCATGATGGCCCCGCCGCTGGGCGCCACGGCTAGCACCGAATCATCGTACCGGTTGACGATATCGCGATCGTGCAGCAGGAATCCGTCGGCGATGTGCCGCAATCGTTCAAGAGCCTCGTCGTTGCTGGCGGCGATGGGCTCCTCGCTGAGGTTGCCGCTGGTCATGACCAGCGGCCGGTCGACCAGGTCCAGGAGGAGGTGGTGCAGCGGAGTATAGGCCAGCATCACCCCCGCGCATGTCAGGCCCGGTGCGATCGCGCCCGCGAGCGGTCCTCTGGGAACCATGTTGACCAGCACGATGGGACGCTCCGGCGACTCGAGCGACGCCACCTCCGCGTCGGTGAGTCGAGCGAGTGCGTGGGCCTCCTCTGTGGTCCGCACCATCACGGCCAGCGGCTTGGCCTCTCGGCGTTTCCGCCGGCGCAGCAGCTCGACCGCGTCCTCGTTGGTGGCGTCGACCGCCAGGTGGAATCCGCCCAGTCCCCGGAGGGCCACGACGGCCCCTTGTCGCAAGGCGGTCGCGGCGGCCTCGAGTGCCAGACGGTTTCCCCTGAGTCGCCGGCCGGACGGGTCCACCCACGTCAGGTTAGGCCCGCAGATGGGACAGCTGTTGGTTTGGCAGTGGAAACGTCTGCTGTCGGCATCGTGGTATTCCCGCAGGCACGCCGGACATTGCTCGAACATCCGCATGCTGGTGCGCTCGCGGTCGTAGGGGATGTCGTCGATCACCGTGATACGCGGGCCGCAGTCGGTGCAGGTAATGAAGGGGTAGCGGTAGCGCCGGTTGCCCGGGTGGTACATCTCCTCCAGGCACGAGCTACACGACGACATGTCGGGCGACACCGCTTGCCGTTCCTGCGGGCGGGGCGCGCTCGCCTTGATGCGGAACCCGGTGATATCGTCCGATTCGACGGTGACCACCACCACCGATCCAATCCGGCACAGCGGTGGCGTTTCTCCCTCGAGGTCACGGCGAAAGTCGCCCAGCGCGCGCTCGGTCCCCTCGACCCGGATCTCCACCGTTCCCGAGGTGTTGCGCACCCATCCGTCGAGCTGGTGGCGTTGGGCCAGCCGGTGGACGAATGGCCGAAAGCCAACGCCCTGCACGATACCGGTGACGGAGATCTGCAGGGCGTTGGGTGGCTTGACCCGGGGGAGTTTTACGTCGAGCACTGCTCTCCCACCGAGGCCCGCAGGAAATCGAACCACTCGTCGAGGCCCTCGCCGGTGAGAGCCGATGTCCGGAAGAACCGGAGCCCCGGGTTGATCGACCGGGCGTAGTTCTCGGCCAGATCGATGTCGAACGGCACGTGCGGCAGGAGGTCGATCTTGTTGATGATCGCGTAGCGGGCCATGCGGAACATCTTGGGGTACTTGAGGGGCTTGTCTTCGCCTTCGGTAACCGAAAACACCACCACCTTGGCGGTCTCGCCCAGATCCCAGCTGGCGGGGCACACCAAGTTGCCCACGTTCTCGATGAACACCAGCTGGATGGTGTTCAGGTCGAGGGCGCCCAGTGCCTCCTGGACCTGGCGGGCGTCGAGGTGACACGCGCCGCCGGTGACCACCGCGTGGACCAGCCGGTTGGTATAGACCGCCAACCGGTCGGCGTCGTTCTGCGTCTGCACGTCTCCTGCGATGATGCCGATGGGAATGTCGCTCTGCAGTGCGTCGAGGGTACGCTCCAGGAGAGAGGTCTTTCCGGAGCCGGGTGAAGACACCAGGTTGAAGGCTGTCACACCGGTGTGCAGCAAGCGCCGCCGGACGACCGCGGCCATCTCATCATTCCGGGCCATGATCTTCTCGCGAACGTCAATTATCCGGACGGTCATCGTCCACCTCCAGATAGGCCAGGCGCAGAACGTCTCCCCGGCACAGGTGAATCACCGGTTGGGCGTTGCTGAATGGTGGCTCGCCGAGCAGCGCCTCGAGACAAAACTGCAGATTGCTCACCTCGACGCCCGCGTCGTCACCCACGTCGAGAGCCACGGTGACGACCTGCGCCACCGTGTCACTTCCCACTTGCGCTTCCGCTATCCGGCACACTTCGAGGGCGACGCTCAGCTCATGCATAGGCACCCTGCGATCGCGGCACACACGGGTGGCGCCAACCTTCGAGGACCGCTATCGCCGAGTGTACCAGCCGCGGTACGGCTCGTTCCACCTCGGGACTCAACTCGACATCCAACTCGATCCGGCCGGGCTCGATGCCCAGTGCCACGACTTCGGCGGGGATCGAGCCGCGCAATTCGCACAGCGCCAGCACTTCCTTGAGGTCGATCTGGTGAGGCGAGAGCTTGTGCGCCAGGTAGCGGGGGAGCTCCTCCCATCCGAGTCGATGGAGCGTGCCTGGCTGCCGGTGCAACCTGATGGCATCGAGCAGCAGGAGCCGGTCGGCGCTCTCGATCAGTGGCAGCAGGGTCATGCCCCAGGTACCGCCATCCTCGAGGATGATCTCGGAAGGAAGCTGCCACGTCGAACGCAGCCGGTTCAACGCGGCGATTCCCACGCCGTCATCGGCCATGAGAGGGTTACCCAAGCCGATCACCACGGTGGACATGGTGGCATCATTCATCGACGTAATCCTGGTCGTCGCGCACGAACCGGCCGCCGCTGATCATGGAAGACACCCGGCCTTCCCGGTGCAGGGCGTCGGCCCGTACCGTCAGGTAGACATGCACCGGGATGAAAATGACGAACACCCAGGTGGCTACGTGGTGGAAGAACCGGACGATCTGGATGCCGCCGAACAGGGGTGCCACCCAGCCGAACGTGCTGAAGAACAGGCCGCCGGGGTTCGACTGGCCGTACATGGCGAACCCGGTCACTATTTGCAGCAACACCAGCCCGTACAGGGCGGTGTAGCTGATTTGCTGGAGCGGGTTGTGCCCCAGAAAATGCGGCGCCCGTTCGGGGAAGATGAGCAGGTACTTGTAGAGCACCAATACGGCGTTCTTCCAGTCGCGCAGCCGCCAGGGAAACAGGGCCTTCAACCGTTCATAACGATTGCCTACGAACAGCGTGTAGGTGCGGACGATGCCCGTGGCGATCAAGGCTCCGGCCGAGGCCAGGTGGAGGAAACGCATCCACCCCATGAGGAATGGCGTGGTGTCGGTCTCGGCAGCCATGAAGTATGGTCGCCCGACGAACAGGCCGGTGACCACGAGCACTACGATCGCTACGGCCGCGATCCAGTGCATCGCTCTTAGTGGGAGGCCCCACAGATAGATCCACCGGTAGTCGCAGCAGAGTTCCTGCATGCCGGGAAAATGCTTGGTGCGGCGTACCAGGGCCGGAGCATCCGCCGGGCGTAATCCTGAGGTCATTGCACCCGCACCTCCGTCACCGTGTTGCCCTCGGGGTCCAGGACGTGGACCCCGCAAGCGTTGCACGGATCGAATGAGTGAATGGTCCGCAGGATTTCGATGGGCTGATCGGGTATGGCCAGGGGATGGTTGTCCATTAGGGCCGCTTCATAGGGACCCGGTTGCCCCTCGGCGTCCCGTGGCGACGCGTTCCATGTTGTGGGGACTACGCACTGATACCGCGAAATCGAACCGTTCTCGATTTGCACCCAGTGCCCCAGTGCCCCGCGCGGGGCATCGAGGTAGCCATATCCTTGCGCCCGGTCGGGCCAGGAACTCGGCTCCCATTTGTCCGAGACGAAGGTCTGGGTGTCGCCGGACTTGATGCGCTCCACCAGGCGGTCGTACCACACCTCCATACGCCGTGCCAGCAGCACCGTTTCGATGCCGCGTGCCGCCGTTCGGCCCAGGGTCGAGAACAGGGCGGCGGGCCCAACTCCGAGGCGCCCGAGCGCCTCGTTCACCAGTGCCTGTGCGTCCTCGTGGCCCGACGCGTACGCCACCAGCATGCGCGCCAGCGGCCCTACTTCCATGGGCCGACCCTCATAGCGTGGCGCCTTCATCCAGGTGTACTTGGTTTCGTCCTGAAGGTATTCCCACGGTGGCTGCGGGCCGGTGTACTTGGCTTTGGTTTCGCCTTCCCACGGGTGCAGACCGGCACCGTCGCCGTCGGCGTATTCATACCAGGAGCTGGTGATGTACTCCTTGACCAGGTTGTGGTCGTAGGGGTGCACCTGCGACAGATCGTTGTCGAGAATGATGCCGCGCGGCAGGTACAAGGTGTCGATGTCGCGAATGTCTCCGTCGGGGAACTCACCCACCGCCAGGTAGTTCGGCGTGCCGCCGCCGATAGCAGCCCACTCCTTGTAGAACCCCGCGATGGCCATGAGGTCGGGCCAATAGACCTGCTCCACGAACCGCTTGGCCCGAAGGATCATGGCACGGATCTCGGTCAGGCTCTCGGCATTGATGGTCGCGGTGTCGTCGAGGTTGATGGCCGAAGCCATGCCACCCACCAGGAAGTTGGGATGGGGGTTCTTGCCGCCGAAGATGGTGTGCAGCCGAATGATGTCCTTCTGCCAGTCGAGGGCCTCCAGATAGTGGGCCACGGCTAGGAGGTTCACGGCGGGCGGCAACTTGTAGGCGGGGTGTCCCCAGTACCCGTTCTTGAAGATCCCCAACTGCCCGCTCGACACGAAGGTCTTGAATCGGTCCTGTACTTCGGCGTAGTACGTCGCCGAGTTGAGCGGCCAGGGAGAAATCGAGGCGGCTATCCTGGCGGTATCGTGCGGGTCGGCGTCCAGCGCGCTCACCACGTCGACCCAGTCGAGCGCGTGCAGATGGTAGAAGTGAATCACGTGATCCTGAATGAACTGCATTCCGTGGATCAGGTTCCGGATCAAGTTGGCGTTGGGTGGTATGCGGATATCGAGCGCGTCCTCTACCGCCCGGCACGAGGCCACTGCGTGGACGACCGTGCACACGCCGCAGATTCGCTGGGTGAACGCCCAGGCATCGCGGGGGTCCCGCCCTTCCATGATGATCTCGATGCCCCGGAACTGGGTCGACATCGCCCAGGCGTTGGCGATCATGCCCTCTTCGGCCTGAACCTCGATTCGGAGATGGCCCTCGATGCGGGTGACCGGGTCCACCACGACGCGCGTCTTAGCCATCCTGCCCTCCTTGGTCTGACCGCGGTGCTGTCTGTTCAGGCGGCGGCGATGCCACCTCTTCGTCGATCACCGGTAACGATTTCCGGCTACGGATCTGATGTACCGAGGTGGCGATCGCGTGGGCGGCGACGCCTGCCGTGGCCCCCAGCGCCAGCGCCGCGCCGATGAGATCCACCCTCCGTTCGACACCGAAGCCGGCCACGTCCGGAAGCCGGTCGTAGAACGGCGTCATCGTGTCCCAGAAATTGGGCTCGGTGCAGCCCAGGCACGGGTGGCCGGCGCCGATGGGCCAGTTGGTGCCGCTGTTCCACTGGAAGATCGGGCACGGGGCGAACGTCGCCGGACCCTTGCAGCCGACCTTGTACAGGCACCATCCTTTCCGCGCCGCCGCATCGTCGAACGTCTCCACATACTGGCCGGCGTCGTAGTGTGCTCGACGAGAACATTGGTCGTGGATGCGGGCACCGTAGGCGAACAGTGGACGCCCCTCCGCGTCCATCGCCGGCAGGCTGCCGAAGGTCAGGAAGTGGACGATGGTGGCCGTGATGACGTCGCCGATCGGCGGACAACCCGCCACCGTCAGGACCGGCTTGTCCTTGATGATGTCGCGCACACCGACGGCCCCGGTCGGATTGGGACGGGCCGCCTGGATGTTGCCCCAGTGGGCGCAGGCGCCGACGGCGATAACGGCCGCCGCTCCGTCGGCGGCCTCCACCAGGACATCGTGCGCCGTCCGGCCTCCGATGACGGTGTAGATCCCACCTTCGTTCATCGGGATCGAGCCGGTGACGATGAGGATGTACTCTCCCCGGTTTGCCTCCATCGACTCGTGCATGGCAGCCTCGGCGGCGTGACCCGCCGCGGCCATGAGGGTGTCGTTGAAATCCAGGGAAACCAGATCGAGGATCAATTCCGCGATGCCCGGCTCCCCCGACCGCAACACGCTCTCCACGCATCCGGTGCATTCCTGGAGCTGGAGCCAGATGACGCTGGGCCGTTTCTGGCTCTGGAGGGCAGCCGCTACCCTTGGAGCAGCGGCGGCCCCCAACCCGAGCACGATGGCTACGTCTCGGCAGAAGGCCAGAAAATCCCGGCGTGACACCCCGCGGCGGTCGAGCTGGTGACCGAGCGCCTCGCCAGAGGCCCAGGGCTGTGCGGATGGGGAATACATGTGGGGCCTCCATATTGTCCCGGGGGCTGAAAACGCCGGGATCCGGCTCTGCGGCCGCACCCGGCCCTGGCGCTCAAAAAGCGCCCGGGCGGGGGGCCGCGGACCCGATGGAGGTGCCCGCGGGTGCTCGGGCGATTTGCACCGATCCCACGATAGCCGCCGGGTTCCCAAGAAAGGGCCAACCACGCGCCAACCTCCTCGAGCCCTGTCCGCCCCGGCTGCCGCCTTTTCGGCATACCTGTTAATTCCTCCATATTCCCTGTTTCCCTCCCCGCCTCCCTCATCTGTCATCTCTCCCTCCCTGCCCTCCTCCCCGTCGTCCCGCGTACCACACTC
>CAJVYZ010000004.1 GCA_913009915.1 uncultured Gemmatimonadota bacterium
CGATCGTGGTGGAGCCCTACCGCTCGATCGAGCGCTACAGCCACGTCATGCACATCGTCAGCGGGGTCGAGGGGCGCCTGTCCCAGGGGTACGATCAATTCGACGCCTTCGCCGCGGCCTTCCCGGCTGGCACCGTGGTCGGTGCGCCAAAGGTCCGGGCCATGGAGCTGATCGAGAAACTGGAACCGGTGAGCCGGGGGTTCTATGCCGGCACGGTGGGGTACTTCGGACACGGCGACACCATGGATCAGGCGATCGCCATCCGCACCATGACCTTCGAGGGAGGGCGCTACACCTACCAGGCCGGCGCCGGCATTGTGGCCGACAGCATTCCGGAGCGGGAGTACCACGAAGTCCTCGCCAAAGGGGCCGCCCTTGGCGCCGCGCTCGAAATGGCCGCCGGAGGATTACGCTGATGCGAGTCTTGCTCATCGACAACTACGATTCGTTTACCTACAACCTCGCCCAGGCGCTGCAGGTTCTAGGCGCCGAGGTAGTGGTCCGTCGCAACGACCAGCTATCGGTCGGCCAGGCCACCGCCATCGGCGCCAGCCACCTGATCGTGTCCCCCGGGCCGGGCCGTCCCGAGTCGGCCGGCAACACCATGGCGATCATCGACGCCCTGTACCGCCAGATCCCGGTGCTGGGCGTGTGCCTCGGCCATCAGGCATTGGTCAGCGTACTCGGCGGTCGAGTGGTGCACGCCCGGACGCTGATGCACGGAAAGACATCCAGCATCCACCACGACGGCCTGGGCCTCTTCAGCGGACTCCCACAACCATTCGAGGCCGGCCGGTACCATTCGTTGGTGGTGGATCTACTGCCGGACGACCTCACGGTTTCCGCTTACACGCGCGAGTGGGACGTGATGGCCGTGAGGCACGTGTCGCTCCCCGTCGTTGGCGTCCAGTTCCACCCGGAAAGTGTCCTCACCCCGGATGGCCCCCGGCTGTTGGAAAACTTCCTCGCGTTCCGCAGCGGCGCCGCCGTGCTGGAGTCCGTATGAACATCTCGTCGGTGCTGGAGACACTGCTCGACAATCGCGACCTGGGCGAGACGGAAGCGGCAGAATTGCTACGAGGGTTGATCGACCCGGGGGTTCCGGACGTGGCCAAGAGCGCGGCGCTCGTGGCACTCCGAGCCAAGGGTGAAACGGCCGCGGAGGTCCGGGCCATGGCCCTGGCCCTGCGGGATCAGGCCACCGCCGTCGATCTCCCGTCATGGACTTGCCGAATTGATACTTGCGGCACCGGGGGCGACGGCTCCGGCAGCGTCAACATCTCTACCGCCACTGCCCTCGTCGTCGCCGCGATGGAGATCCCGGTAGTGAAGCACGGGAACCGATCGGCATCGAGCCGCTCGGGGAGTGCCGACGTCATCGAAGCGCTCGGCATCGATATGGCGACTTCTCCCCAAGAGGTCGAAGCTGCCCTCGCCGGTAACGGGTTCGCTTTTCTGTTCGCCCCGGCGTTTCACCCGGCCATGAAGGCGGTTTTGCCCGTACGAAAGGCCCTGGGCATTGGCACGGTGTTCAACCTCCTGGGTCCCCTGGTCAACCCAGGCACTCCTACCCATCAACTGGTGGGAGCCTACAGCCCCCGCGCGGCCAGCCTCCTGGCCGGGGCGCTGGCAGGCATGGGCCTCGAGCGAGCATTCGTGGTCCACGGCGCGCCGGCGTGGGACGAAGCCACGCCTGTTGGCCCGTTCCTCCTTCTCGACGTTCTCGAGGGAAAGGTGCGGCAACGAACCATCGACCCCTCCGAGTATGGTATCCCCCGCTGCAGCCCTGATGACCTCCAGGGAGGCGACCCGTCCGAGAATGCACGGCTGCTCGAGCAGATACTCCAGGGAGAGCCGGGCCCCAGGCGGGATGCCGTGGTGCTCAACGCCGCGCTGGTCCTGCAGTTGGTGCACGGCCTAGCACCTCTGGAGGCGGCACATCGGGTAACGGCCGCGCTGGAGTCCGGCATGGCGGCGACCCTGCTCGCCCGGCTGAGGGCCCGGAGGGCGGCATGAGCTTTCTGGCGACCATGGCGCAACAGAGCGAATCGCGCCTCCAGCGGGCCATGTCCCGGGAGCCGCTCGAAGAACTGACGGCTCGTGCCCTCGACCGCCCTACCCCACCCGAGTATCACCCGGACGGGTTCGAGATCTGGGCAGAACTGAAACCCCGGTCACCCTCTGAGGGGACCCTGGGGAGCGGTGGACACGCGTGGTTGGTGCACCGAGCCCTGGCCTATGTCCGTGGTGGCGCCAGCGTGCTATCGGTGCTGACCGAGCCGTCGGTGTTCGGCGGATCGCTGGATCTCCTCAGCCGGATCGTCAATGGGACGGACCATCCGATCCTGCGGAAAGACTTCCTGGTGCATCCCTACCAAGTGTGGCAGACCCGTGCTCACGGGGCCGCCGGCGTGCTACTGATCGCCAGGATGCTGCCGGACGGCGTGCTCGAATCGATGGTTGACGCCGCCGACGACGCGGGCCTGTTCGTGTTGCTGGAGGCCTTCGATCAAGCGGAGCTCGATCGCGCGACCCGGTTCGCCTCCAGCACCCGTCCGTACCTGATCCCCGGGGTGAACTGCCGAAACCTGGCAACTCTGCGGGTCGATCTCTCCCGGTTGGCCGAGTTCAGGTTGCCGGCTTGCCGGGTGATGGCCGAGAGCGGGGTGCAGTCGGCGGCCGATGCGGCCAGAGCCGTGGCGCTCGGCTACCATGGCGCCCTGGTCGGCAGCGCCTTGATGCGCAGCTCACACCCCGAGGATTTGGTGCACGAATTACTCGTGAGCGGGAGGTCGGCATGCCTCCCGGCGTGAAGATCTGCGGCCTCACCTGCATCGCCGACGTGGAGTGGGCCGTCGCCTGCGGCGCCGACGCCATCGGGCTGGTATTGGTACCTTCGCCCAGACAGGTAGCCGAGAGGAGCGTCCTGAACTTGCTGCGCGCTGCTGGACCGGATGTGATCAAGGTTGCCGTGTTCCGATTCGTTTCCGACGACGACATGCGTGGGCTCACCGACCTGGGATTCGACGCAGTTCAGGGAGAGCGAAGAGTGGAAGGCGTGCCGGCAATGCCCGCCACGCTGGCGTTTCTTCCGGTGATCAATGACGGTCCCCGGCTCCAATCGCGGGCCGACGACGCCGTGAACGCCGGGCACCATTCGGCTGTCGCCAGATTGGACCGGCTGGGAAACCCAGCTTTGCTCCTCGACGGACCCCGCGGCGGGGGCCGAGGAGTAGCGGCGGACACGCACCGGGCCACAGCCCTGGCCCAGTGCCATCGGATCGTCCTGGCGGGTGGGCTCACTCCCGAGAACGTGGCCCGGTCCGTAGCTGACGTCGGACCGGTGGCGGTCGACGTCAGCAGCGGCGTCGAGTCGGGTCCCGGCCTGAAGGACCACCAACGAGTGAGGGCGTTCATCGAGGCCGCTCGGGCAACGACTGTCACCAAGGAAACAATCCCATGACCGCAACGACATGGCCTGACGCCCGAGGCCGCTTCGGCAAGTTCGGCGGACGCTACGTACCCGAAACCCTGGTCGGTGCCCTGGAGAGACTGGACCTGGCGGCGCACGAGGCGCTGGCAGATGAGCGCTTTGGGGAGACGTTGTCGCTGGAACTCGAGAGTTGGGTCGGCCGACCCACGCCGCTGTCCCGAGCGCAGCGGTTGGGCGACGCGTGGGGTTTAGAGTTGTGGCTCAAGCGGGAAGACCTGGCCCATACCGGTGCCCACAAGATCAACAACGCCGTGGGACAGGCGCTGCTGGCCCAACGCATGGGCGCCGGCAGGGTGGTGGCCGAAACCGGAGCCGGGCAGCACGGGGTGGCAGCCGCTGCTGCCTGCGCCCGCCTGGGCCTTCCCTGCACCGTCTACATGGGAGCCATCGACATGAAGCGCCAGGCGCCCAACGTCCAGCGGATGCGCCTGTTCGGCACCGAGGTCGTTCCGGTGGAAGCCGGCGACGCCACCTTGCGGGCGGCTATCGACGAGGCGATGCGGGATTGGGTAGCCGACCCCGAAGGCACCTTCTATCTCCTAGGATCGGTGGTAGGGCCTCACCCGTACCCCTGGTTGGTGAGGCAATTCCAGCGCGTCATCGGGATCGAGGCCAGGCACCAATTCTTGAAGCGTACTGGTGGCCTGCCCGATGCTTGTATCGCCTGCGTCGGGGGCGGGTCGAACGCCATCGGCTTATTCCATCCGTTCCTGGACGATCCGGTGGAGCTGATCGGAATCGAGGCGGGCGGGGCCACGGGCCGGAGCGGTATAGATGGTGGGGCCGGACACGCTGCCACCATCACCCACGGCAGTCCCGGCGTGCTTCACGGCTGTTACAGCATGCTGCTGCAGGATAGTGACGGTCAAATACTCGAAACCCATTCCGTATCGGCGGGCCTGGACTATCCTGGTGTTGGGCCGGAGCATTCGTTTCTCAATAGTAGTAGTATTGCATACTACTATACTGTGAGTGATGCGGAGGCCATTGGCGCCCTGGAGGAGTGCAGCCGACTGGAGGGTATCCTGCCGGCGCTGGAAACGGCCCACGCCCTTGCGGGAGCCAAAAACTACGGCCGGGACCATCCCGGGGCGTCGCTCCTCCTCGGCTGCTCGGGTCGGGGAGACAAGGACCTCGATATTCTGGCCGGGGCGGGACTGTGACAGCGCCACCCGTGGGACGGGTCACGGCGCTGGAGAGACGGCTGAAACACCCTACGTCGGGGGCTCCCGCATTGGTGGCCTACCTCACGGCTGGATTCCCCAGTAGATCGGCCTTTCCCGATCTCCTCAGGTCGGTGGCAGGGGTAGCCGATGCCGTGGAAATCGGCGTACCGTTCACCGACCCCATGGCCGACGGAATCACCATCCAGCGGACCAGCCGGATCGCTTTGGAGGACGGGGTCACCCTGCACTGGATCTTGGAGATGCTGGGATCTGTTGGGCGGCTCGAGGCGCCGGTGCTGTTGATGTCATACGTCAACCCGCTGCTGGCCTATGGTTGGCATCGGCTGACGGACCGAGCCGGCGAGGTCGATGTGGCCGGCTTCATCGTGCCCGATCTCCCGTGGGAGGAGTGCCAGCCGGTTCGCAGCAGGATCGAGGGCGCCGGAATGGCGTTGGTACAACTGGTGAGTCCGCTCACCCCCGAACCACGACTGCAGACGTTGTGCGCCGCCAGCCGCGGGTTCGTCTATGCGGTTACCACCACCGGGACGACAGGTGGGGAGGGGAATACCGAGGGAATCGCCGACTACCTCAGGCGCGTCACTCGGCACAGCACAGTGCCGGTGTGTGCCGGATTCGGCATCCGCAGCACGCGCCAGGTTCGCCAGCTTGCACCGCACGTGGATGGCGTCGTGATCGGGTCGGCGTTGCTCGAGGTGATCGAGCGCGGTGGGGAACCCGCACGGTTTCTCCGCGACTTGTGTGAGGGGAGTTCGGGCGGGATGGGCGGGGCGGGGCAGCGGGGCGGTCCCGCGGCCGCTACCCCCTAGCTAGATCCCTAGTTGCCAACTTCCGTGAGCTTCCTGATGCGGACGATTTCAGATCGAGGCACCACCAGGTCTCGGTGATCCACCTTGACGCCATACAACATGGTACGATCGAGATACTCCTCCCACGACTGCGATCCCGCTCGATGAACGCCGACGTCCTTGAGGTACGCCTGCTCGTCGTCCTCTCGGTCGAACCGTCCCACGTAGGTGGTATCGCCGGAAGTCTCGACCACCACGGTGATGCCGTGCAATTCATGATGGCCGGGATGGAACACGTGGCCGGACATTAAGCGGGGCGGCGGGGCGGCGGGGCGGCGGGGCAGATGATGGCAGCCCAGACTGAAGCTTGGTAAAGAACAGCGGTCATACCGTGGTGCCGCAGTGTTTATCGAACGCGGCTGTAAGGTCGGCCGAAATGTCTTCGACGCTCCGCCCCTCGATCATGTGCCGGTGTAACATCATGACTACTCCACCGTCGTGCAGCAGTGCCATCGACGGCGAGCTGGGCTGGAAGTCTTCCCCGAAGTAGCTGCGGGCGCGCTGGGTGGCCTCGGTGTCCATGCCGGCGAAGACCGAATACACTCTGTCGGGCGTGACCCCGTGGCTCAGCGCGTGCTTCAGCGCCGGCCGGGCCGTCCCGGCGGCACAGCCGCACACCGAGTTGACCAGCACCAGCGCGGTACCACTGTGGTTTGCCAGGACAGCGTCGACTTCGGCGATCGTGGTTAGTTCTTCTAGACCCATGGCCACGGTTTCGTCGCGCATGGGTTGGACCAGTGTGGGATCGTACATTCTTGCTCCTCGTGCCAACTGATGATGAGATCTAAGGGCGTAGGACGTAGGACGTAACACGATATGGACCCAGCCTACAGGTTATTTCGATATTCGATGTTCATTGTTCAATATTCACCTACTCCGTCGTCACCGCTTCGGATGCATCCTCCAGCGCCGCGTTCAGCGTATGCCAACTGAGGCTGGCGCACTTGACCCGCACCGGAAATTCCGACACGCCGGCAAACAGGATCAGCTTGCCGAGTACCTCTTTGCTCTCCTGGGGCGATACCTGTCCCGTCACCAGCTTCTGGAAACTGGCGAACAATTCCTTGGCCTCGGACACGCGCTTGCCCTTGACCGCCTGGGTCATGAGCGACGCCGAAGCTTTGGAGATGGCGCAGCCATTGCCGATGAAACTCGCGTCGGCGATCACGTCGCCATCGAGCTCGACCCACACCTTGAGGTTGTCGCCACACAGCGGGTTGTGCCCCTCGGCGTGGTGCGGTGTGTCGCTGATCTCCCGAAAATTTCGCGGCGAGCGATTGTGGTCGAGAATGACTTCTTGGTACAGCTGCTTGAGCTCCGCCATCAGCCGAAGATCTCGTTGACGTGGTGCAGTCCCGCAACCAGAGTATCGATTTCCTCGGGTGTGTTGTACAGGGCGAACGACGCCCGCACGGTGGCCGGCACTCCGAAGTGATCCATCACCGGCTGCGAGCAATGGTGGCCCGCCCGGACAGCGACGCCATCCTGATCGAGTACCGTGCCGACGTCGTGCGGGTGGGCTGCGTCCATCACGAAACTTACCACACCGACACGTTCTTCCGGTGTCCCGATGAGGCGTACTCCCGGCACGGAGCCGATCTGTTCGACCGCGTAGCCCACCAGTTCATCCTCGTAGGCCATCAAGGCCTCGAAGCCCACCTCGTTCAGGTAATCGATGGCCGGCCCCAGTCCTATGACCTCGGCAATGGCCGGAGTGCCGGCCTCGAAACGGGTGGGGATTGGAGCGTACGTGGTACCCTCGAACGACACCGACGCAATCATGCCCCCCCCGCCCTGGTACGGTGGCATGGCTTCCAGCAACTCTGCCCGGCCGTATAGCACGCCAACCCCGGTGGGCCCAAACATTTTGTGCCCGGAGAAGGCGTAAAAGTCGCAGCCCAGTGCCGTCACGTCCACGGGAATGTGGGGCACCGCCTGGGCACCGTCCACCACCACAGGCACCCCTGAAGCATGCGCTGTCGCCACGATCTCAGCGATCGGGTTGACGGTGCCGAGTGCGTTGGACACGTGGGTCACGGCAAACAGCTTGGTTCGGTCGCTGAATGCGGCTCGGAGAGCGTCCAGATCCAGCTCCCCCTCGCTGGTGATCGGTGCCGGCTTGACCACGGCTCCGACCTGTTCGGCCAACAACTGCCACGGGACGAGATTGGAGTGGTGTTCCATCTCGCTCACCAGAATCTCGTCGCCCCGACCCACGGCACCGCGTCCGAAGCTCTGGGCCACCAGGTTGATGGCCTCGGTGGTACCTCGTACGAAGATGATTTCGCGATCGTCTTGGGCGTTGATGAAGGCGCGGACCTTGGCGCGGACCGCGTCGTATGCCACTGTGGCCTCGGCGCTCAGAGCGTGGACCCCGCGGTGGATGTTGGCGTTTTGCTGGCGGAAAAAGCGATCTACCGCGTCGATGACCACCCGGGGCTTCTGGGCGGTGGCCGCGTTGTCCAAGTAGACCAACGGCCGGCCGTGGACCGTCTGTTCCAGGATCGGAAAGTCGGCGCGGATAGCGTCAACGTCATAAGACACGGCGTTGACGCCCGGCGACGGCAACCCGGGGGCGCTCACAGCCGTCAGCCCTCCCGGCTCCCGAGGAAGCGCTCCATCACCAAGCGCTCGAGGTACTGAGCCACCGGTCGTGACGGAATCTGCTCCAGCACGTCGGCGGCGAAGGCGTACGTCAGGAGCGTCTTGGCCTCGGCCGGCGACAGTCCACGGCTCCGGCAGTAGAACACCGCCTGATCGTCCAGCTGGCCGACAGTGGCACCGTGGGTACAACGCACATCGTCGGCGTAGATCTCCAACTGCGGCTTGGTGTCGATTTTGGCCCTGGGCGACATCAGCAGATTCTGGTTGGTTTGCTTGCCGTCGGTCTTCTGGGCAATGGGGTGGACGTAAACCTTGCCGTTGAACACGCCATGGGCCTGGTCGTCGAGAATGCCCTTGTAGACCTCATGGCTGGTACAGTTGGGCTGCGCGTGCTCGATACGGGTTTGGTGATCCACGTGCTGGTCGCCGTGGACCACATAGAGCCCGTTCAGGGTGACGTAGCCCCCTTCACCATCCAGCACGGTATAGATGTTGGTTCGGCTCACGGCGCCGCCGAACGCGAACGACAGCGACTGGAAATGGCTGTCGCGCTCCTGGGTAGCCTCGAGCGTGCCGACGTGGTACGCCTGCTCGCTCTCCCGTTGAATCTTGTAATGGTCCAGCCGCGATCCTGCCTGCAGCGACACCTCGGTCACGGCGTTGGTGAAATAGACGCCGTCGTGCAACGCCGCGTAACTTTCGATCAGCGAGGCCTGGGCGTGGTGTTCCAGCACCACCAACATTCGCGGATACGTGGCACCCTCTCCGACTCTGGCGTCGGTGAGATACAACACGTGGATAGGATGCTCCACGACGGTGTTCGGCTCCACATGCAACACCACGCCATCAGTGATGAAGGCCGTATTGAGCGCCGTGAAGCTGTTGCCTTCAACAGACGCAGTGTGGCTGAGGTGACGTGCCACGAACTCGGGCTCCTCGGCTATTGCGTCAGCCAGCGTGCGCACCGCCACGCCATCCGGCAATCCACTTACGGTCGACAACGCCTCGACGAAATGGCCGTTCACGAACACGACCCGAGGCCACTCGGGCGGCCCGATCAGGTACGGCTCCAGGTCGGCTGCTGTCGGCAGAGTATCCACAGCAGCCATTCGGCCGAATACGGTCCGGGCGATGGGTGCCACACTGGTGAACTTCCAGTCCTCGTTGTTCCGGTCGGGAAAGCCGAGGGCCTCGAACCGGTCGATGGCGCCGCGCTTGATCGGCATCAACCACTCAGGCCGACCCCCACCGTTGGCCGCCGAGGCTTCGAAATCCTGGAGATAGGAGGCGAGGGTCACGACGCTGCTCCCGCTTCCTGTACCCACTCGTAGCCCTGAGCTTCCAACTCGAGCGCCAGTTCCTTGCCACCCGACTTGACTATGCGGCCGTCGACCAACACGTGCACGTAGTCCGGCACGATGTAGTTGAGCAGCCGTTGATAGTGGGTTATCACGAGGAGGGCGTTGTCCGGTCGCCGCATGTTGTTGACGCCCTGGGCCACGATTTTGAGGGCGTCGATGTCCAGACCGGAATCGGTCTCGTCGAGCACGGCGAGCTTGGGCTCGAGCACGGCCATCTGGAGGATCTCGTTACGCTTCTTCTCGCCACCGGACATGCCGGCGTTGACCTGCCGCTCCAGAATGTCGGCCGACCATTCGACCGTCTTGAGCTTCTCGTCGATGAGATCCATGAAATCGAGAGGGTCGACCTCCTCGAGGCCGCGTGACTTCCGCAGAGCGTTGTACGCGACCCGCAAGAAATAGGCGTTGGTCACGCCGGGGATTTCTACCGGGTACTGGAACGCCATGAACAGACCGGCCAAGGCCCGTTCCTCCGGCTCCATCTCCAGGAGATCCTTGCCCTCGTAGCGGACGGTTCCCTCGGTGACCTGGTAGTCTTCCCGCCCGGCCAACACCTGAGCCAAGGTGCTCTTGCCCGACCCGTTGGGGCCCATGATGGCGTGCACCTCGCCGGCGTTGACCGTCAGGTTGATGCCCTTGAGGATTTCGACGCCCTCGGCGCCGGCATGCAAATTGGTAATCTCTAGCAACGTGTGCCTCCACACTCAGCTGTCGGCTGTCAGCTGTCAGCTGTCGGCTGTCAGCGCTGCAGCAATCAATGTTCGTTCCTGCGCACTGCGCATCGCGCACCGCGCACAAGTTTACCCTACGCTTCCTTCCAGGGTGATGCCCAACAGGTTCTGCGCCTCGACGGCGAACTCCATCGGGAGGTACTGGAAGACTTCCTTGGCAAAGCCGTTCACGATGAGCGAAATGGCGTCTTCTGTGGTCATCCCGCGTTGCTTGCAGTAGAATATCTGATCCTCGCCGATCTTTCTGGTCGAGGCTTCGTGCTCCATCGACGTGGTGTCGTTCTGGATGTCGATGTACGGGAACGTGTGGGCTCCGCACTCGTTGCCGATGAGCATCGAGTCGCACTGGGTGTAGTTCCGAGCGCCCTCCGCCTTCGGCAGTACCTTGACCAGCCCGCGGTAGCTGTTGTTGCCGTGCCCCGCCGATATGCCCTTCGAGATGATCGTGCTGCGGGTGTTCTTGCCGATGTGGATCATCTTGGTGCCGGTGTCGGCCTGTTGGTATCGGTTGACCACGGCCACCGAGTAGAATTCGCCCACGGAATTGTCGCCCTGCAGAATCACGCTGGGGTACTTCCAGGTGATGGCCGAGCCCGTCTCCACCTGAGTCCAGGTGATCCTCGAGTTGACGCCGGCACATTTCCCGCGCTTGGTCACGAAATTGTACACACCTCCGACGCCGTTCTCGTCGCCCGAGTACCAGTTCTGCACCGTGGAGTACTTGATGGTGGCATCGTCGAGCGCAATCAACTCGACCACGGCCGCGTGCAGTTGATTCTCATCGCGCATCGGAGCCGTGCAGCCTTCGAGGTAGCTGACCGAGGCGCCTTCTTCCGCAATGATCAGAGTCCGCTCGAATTGCCCCGTGTTGGCGGCATTGATCCGGAAGTAGGTCGACAGCTCCATCGGACACCGCACCCCCTTGGGGATGAACACGAACGAGCCGTCGCTGAAGACCGCCGCGTTCAGTGCCGCGAAGAAGTTGTCGGAGTGCGGCACCACCGAGCCCAAGTACTTCCGGACAATCTCGGGGTGTTCCTTCACGGCTTCCGAGAAGGAACAGAAAGTGACGCCTTCCTTGGCCAAGGTTTCCTTGTACGTCGTGGCGACCGAGACGCTGTCGAAAATAGCGTCGACGGCCACGCCGGTGAGCCGCTTCTGTTCCGCGAGGGGGATGCCCAACTTCTCGTACGTCTCGAGCAGCTTGGGATCGACTTCGTCGAGGCTCCCCAGCGGTTTGACGGTCTTGGGAGCCGCATAGTAAATCATGTCGTTGTAGTCGATCGGGTCGTAGTGCACGTGGGCCCAATGGGGCTCGGTCATCTTGAGCCACCCGCGATAGGCCTTCAGCCGCCACTCCAGCAACCACTCCGGCTCGTCCTTCTTGCTGGAAATGAGCCTGATGATGTCTTCGCTCAGCCCGGGAGGTATGACATCCGATTCAATATCGGTGACGAAGCCCCACTGGTACTCTCGATCAACAAACTCATCGATGCTTGAACCGCTCATGCCTGCTCCTCGACCGAACCGCCGCTGACCGGCGTCCGGAAGTCAATGTGATACTCACACGCGCTGCACCCGGTGAGCATGTGAGTCTGCCGAGTGACTTCTGCCGCCAGCACTTCGGTCAGAAAGTGGCGCTCGGCCTCGCAGATTTCAGGAAACCGCTGAGCCACCGCCCGCATGGCACAGTTGTGGGCTGTGAGCGTCCCCTCGTCACGGCCACCGTCCCACACCGCCATGTAGCCCTCGTCCCGCATCACATGCACTACCCGGGCCACTCGCTGCTCCGCAGGTGCTCCCGCCAACTCGTCGGCTAGCCGGCTGCCCAGCCGCTGGTAGTGAATGCTCAGGGACTCCACCGCCTGGTCCCGACCCCCGCTGGTGACCAAGTGATCGAGGACTTCCGTCAGGGCCGCCTCGTATCGGGCGGGGAACAGGGCGGTCCCCCGGTCGGTGAGCCGGTAATTGAACACCGGAGCCCCCACCCCACGGGCTTCCCGCTCGTGGGTGATCACCGATTCGGCCTCGAGTTCACGCAGGTGGTGCCTGATGGCGTTGAGCGACAGCCCCAACCGGGCCGCCAGGACCTTGGCAGACAACGCCCCGTCCCGCTTCAATTCCACCAGTATGGCCCCTCGCGGCCCCTCAAATCCGTCGGGGAGCCCTGCCGCGCTTCGGAGCTCTTGGTTCGCCATGGTCATGAGGGTCGTAATCCTAAGTGGAATTATCGTAATTGTCAAATATATATAGCGTTTTTGGTGTGAATTCGCAACTGTATGCACTACAGCGTCTTACACATATATGAGGGGAAGCGGAAACGAGGTGTTTTGGAGAGTGTACAAATTTCCCTTGTGGCTGGGCCGCCCGAACGCGACATTGGGAAATTCACACCCCACTCGGGAGAGGCCATGCCGGTTCACAGAATCCGCCTGTTGGGCGACCCCCTCTTGAGGACCGGTTGCCAGGCCGTCACCAAGCCCAACTCTCCCGCCGTTCGGGTGGTCCTCGACGGCATGAAGGAGACCCTGCACGACTGGCAGGCCCGCTTCGGATCGGGCCGGGCCATCGCCGCCCCCCAGATCGGCGCGCCGCTCAGGCTGGTGTACGTCAACGTCGACCGGCCCTGGACACTGATCAACCCGGAGATCATCGACATCGGGACCGACGACTTCACCGTTTGGGACGACTGCTTCTCGTTCCCCGACCTGCTGGTCAGGGTGTCACGGGCTCATGAGATCAAGGTCCGCTACCAGGACGAGACCGGGACCGAGCAGGAGGTACAGCTCGAGGGTGACATGGCCGAGCTGTTGCAGCACGAGATCGACCACCTAGACGGCGTGTTGGCGGTCGATCGGCCGCACGGACTGGATCCGTTTTGCATGCGCGAGGAATGGGACCGGCTCTATGGCAAGGAGGGCCGCTATGGGGCCCCAGAGCCGCGGGCGGCGGGTTTCACTGCCGGGGTCTTATAAGGCGGGGGGAGCGGGGGCGGCGAGGGCAGTACCTAGGACTCCGGAAATCTGGATTCCGCCGTCATCAGGGGTAACCCAATCCCGAATTCCCTCAGAACCACCTGCCGAATCTGAACAATAGGAGGTTTCTGCCGCCTTCGGCAACACCATAGTCCACTCCAACAGGTCCGAACGGGGTGTCAGTGCCCAGTCCGATCCGGCCGCCCAGCAGCCAGCCGCCCTCCGCCACCAGACCACCACCGAACGCTGTCCGCCCGAGCGCTACCTCGCCACTCGCGAAGACCGAGCCCATGATGGTACGTCGCGTGATCAGGCCGATATCGAATTCCCGGTCGCCCAGGCGCTCGCCTATGTGAAGACCCGGAAATCCCACCATGCCGCCGAGAGGGAACTGCAGCTGGGCCGGTAGCCCTTCGCCCCATCCGAGCCTGGCGTACGGCCTGAGCGACCAGCGATCGATGTCGAATCTCGGTGCCAGGAGCACCGCAATCCGCTGGTAGACGCCCGTCGCCAGGATGTCCGCCTCCATGTGCGACTCGGCGTTTCGGGTCGTGCGCATCACCCGCAAGTGACCTCCGGCGGCCCGGTCGTTGGTATCGGCTTCACTCCACAGCCGGGTTTCGAACCCGAAGGCGACACTCCACCGGCCGTAGAACCGGCGCTCTAGCCCCAGAAAGCCGACCAGCTCATTCACCGGGACGGCAGGCTGCTCGTTGCCCTGGGCGTCGAACTGGCGCACGTCCTCAAGCGCGCCGCTGACCGACAGCGTCGGGGTGACCCCATAGGACCCTTTGCGTTTGATGTTTCGCAGCCCAGCGAACAACTCTTGGCGGAACCGCCCGAGAAAGACGAATGCACTTCCTTCGAGTCCCTGGGTGAACAGCGCGCGATTGACCGTGCCGAGCCACAACTTGCCGCCCCGGTCATTGTTGTAGGCGATAGCCAGACCTCCTACCCAGCGGGGCGTGGGCCTCAGCTGCATGTCGAACGACACGGTGTCACCGGCGCCACTCGGCCCCAGCCAGATGGAGCGATACCATTGCGTCTCGGACAGCACCGCCAAGCGGCGGCGCAGGGTGACCAGATCGAGTGGTTCCCCCGCCTTCAGTCGGAGTACCTCCGCCGCACGGCTGGCTTCGTCGGCAGATGCGCTGCGGGAACCCACGGCACCGACGACGGTCGGCAGCCGCCCAGCCGGGGGTGAACGGCGCGGTTCGAGACAGACCCCACCACCAATCGCCGAATCCGCCACCCGGTACCCTTCCTCGAGCACCTGTGCCACGGTACCCCGATCGAGATCGAGCGTGCCCACACTTGCCAGGTCGGTCTTGATGTAGATGTCGCCGGGAAGGGTGTCGATGTCTTGGGTAAACAGGTAATTGAGGAGCTGTTCGCCGACGGCGATCGCCGAGTACGGGTTCAGCGAATCGGATGTTCCGCTGGTGACGTCGGAGATGATCAACCTGGTGGCGCCGGCTTGACGAGCGGCCGCAATGGGAACGTTCTGCGACAACCCTCCATCGGTGAAGAACTCGCCTTCGATCTCGACTGGTTCGAACACCACCGGCACCGCCATGCTCGCCCGCACCACCTGAGCCAAATCCCCGCGGGCGAAAACCGCTGGTTCCCGCGTCGCCAAGTTGGTGGCGACCGCACGGTAGGGAAGGGGCAGAGAATCGAAATCGCCATGAGCCATGAGATTGCCGCGCATCATCGCAAGTGCCAGCAAAAAATTGACCGCGGCCTCGCTCACCCCCGCGTTCTGCAGCTCGATGCCACCCGAGCCCCGCTCCCAGATGACCAGCGGCGACAAGCCTCTGAGACGTTGGGGGCCGTGAAGATCGTACGCCTGAAACACCCGCTCCAAGTCGGTGATACGGACCAGGGAGTCGAGCTCGCGGCCACTGTAGCCCGAGGCGTACAGCGCCCCGACGATGGCACCCATGCTGGTGCCCACCACCAGGTCGGGTGCCACACCTAGGCTGTCCAGAACACGAATCAGGCCGATGTGCGCCAGACCCTTGACGCCTCCACCAGACAACACCAGCGCCGTTCGCGCCGGGGTGCACACCTGGGCAGCGAGCGGCGAGAGCCCAAGGGAAAACAGAGCCACGAGGGCAAGCGTCGGTAACCGTGGGCAGCGCATCACGCCAATCTAGTGTTCTTCGAGAAGCGGTGGCGGCGAACTCTCGCTCGAGCCGACAAAACCCCTTGCGTCAATGGCGTGGCTTTCTTATAACTTTGCCTGCCTGGCACTACTGACGGATACCGAGGAGTCTCTTCAGGATGACGTACATCATTGCAGAACCATGCATCGGGGTGAAGGACCGCGCATGCGTTGACGTGTGCCCCGTCGATTGCATCTACGAAGACGATGAACAACTCTGGATCCATCCGGACGAGTGCATCGACTGCGGCGCCTGCGAACCCGAATGCCCGGTCACGGCCATCTTCCCGGAAGAGGACACCCCCCCGGAATGGACCGAATACATCGCCAAGAATCGGGATATCTTCGACAGCGACAACCCCCCGGGCGCACCCCAGGGGTGAGCGCCCTGCTGGCAGATCGCCGCAGGTGAGTAGCGCAGGGCCCTTCCGCGGATACGGGAGGGCCTCTCCTTATGGCGGTAAGGCGGTAGGGCGGTAGGGGACTGAAGACGATTGGCGCAGGTCGGGTGTGTCCATGAAACGCCTACCGCCTTACCGCCTTACCGCCCGAAAGGAGAGACGGCCCGCGGGGCCATATACTGCTTGGCCGAGGCCCCGGGACCGGAGAGAGGAAGAGTACAGCAGACGAAAATCGGTTTGGTTTCCGACTTCCGCATCCAACCCTACGGGACTCCCGATCGGCCAGTTTCAGTGTTACATGGCAAGGCTCGCTCCAGGCTCCGGGAATTGCCCCGGGCGGTACCAACAACGCAGGAGGACGACCATGCAGGTGACCACCGACTACATCCACCACGCGGCCCGGCTCGCCCGGCAAATACACCTCGAGGCGGCCATGGGCGGGACACCGGCGCCGGATGCGGATTTCTACAAGACGCTCGCCAAAGCGCTGAACGACATCGCGGAAAGTCTCGAGACAATGGCCAAACGACGCGACTAGGGCCGTGGCGACCGCTCTAGATCGGAAGAGCGTCGTGTAGGGAAAGAGTGTAGATCTCGGTGGTCGCCGTATCATTAAAAAAAAAACAAATAACAAAACCAATAAAAACAAAAAAATCGAGCCACACCGTACCGATCCTCCCTACC
>CAJVYZ010000005.1 GCA_913009915.1 uncultured Gemmatimonadota bacterium
CGAACGTTGAGCACCAACTGCGGGCATACTCCGGTCGGGGAGAAGCGGCCCATCTGGGACTGGACCGATTCATCGACGAGGAGTTCACTGGTGTCGAGTCGCACGCCGTAGAGTCGGTCGCCCAGAGCGCGGGCCACCGCGAGTGACGTCTTGACACAGTCGTTCTCGAAATCGACCAAGCTGATGATCTGGACGGCCTCGGGGATGAACTGCGCAAATCGTTGGGTCGCCAGCACCGTGTCACCGCCGTACACGCCGATCAGCGCGTGGGGCACCGTCCCCACGCCCTCGTTGCCCCACCAGGACGCCTGTGCGTCCGTCGACACCCCGATAGCACCGGCTATGTGGGCGGCATAGCCGTCACCCGTCTGAACCAGCCAGTGGTCGTGCCGGGCCGGAAAGAACATGACTTCCTTGGGGAACGCCGCCTCGACGACCCTCCGCGTATTGGTCCCCACCTTGGTGCGTCGTGCCAGGACTCCGAGGTAGAGCGTTTCGAGGTGGGAGAAGGCGTCGTACGGCCCCTCGATCTCGAGCACCGTCTCCCACGGCTCGACCTCGTCTCCGTCGTACAACGCTCGGACCGCCAGGTCTGACCACTCGAGCGCGCACAACTTGAGAATGGCGATGGCCTCGTCGATGCCCCCCAGAAACGCGTGGGTCTTGCCGAAGACCTGCATGGTCACTCGCGGCCGGTAGTCGTCGGCCAGGAGGATCTCCCGCGCACGCACGAAATACTTGTCGGAATAGTATCCGGCTCGCATTTTCTCGACGGGGAGGTGAAAGATGCTGGGATCGAGGCGTTCGCGTTGTGGCATTAGGTCAGGTATGTGCGGGTGGGCCCTCGAGATCGGATAACTCCGTCCCGAAGTGTGCCACTTTGAGATCCTGCAACACACCCCGCATCCTGCGGGTGTGTCGCGATTCGGGATAAAGGTCGATCAACCGGCGTAGCTCGGCCATCGCGCGACCTGGGTCCTGCAGCCGGAAGTCGTACACGTCTACCAAGGCCAATCCGACACGGACGTCATCCCCGGGCGACAACGGCGTTCCGGCATCCCGCAATTCAGTCAGCTCCGCCGCGGCAACGAGCGGGAGCGCCAGCGGGCCGGTGAGAAGCGCCGTACGCCGCAGCGTGGCTTCCACCCTGACGGCCTGGTCCCTGGCCCTCAGTTGATAGGCTTCCGCCGCATCTGCGTAGCGGCCCTGCGCCACCATCGTTTCCTCACCCGAGAACCCGCCGCTCACTCGCCGCAACCCCACATTGGAGAACATCCGGGCAGTGCCATCGATGACCGGTTCGAGCACTCCGCCGAGGAACCCGATCAGCAACCCGTAGATGGCCCAGAACGAACCGACCAGGAGCAAGGCCCGGGGAACGATCCCCGTGAGGGCCAGCAGCAACGCAATCGCGGTACCCACCAGCAGCAGAGCCCCTACGACAAACCGAATGAGTCGGAAGGGGTCGTCGGCGAATTGCATACGCGCCGACGTCGCTCGGAAAAGGGACTGGAATCGCAGGCTCCTATAATATCGGCCCCCGGGAGAGGCGGCAAGTTGACAGAACCTCGCTAGGCCTCTTAAATCCCTGACGAAGCCACCTCTACACGCCTGGAGATACTCGTGACCGATTCGTTCTCTCGCCGTGAATTCCTCGGCGTGTCCGGGGCCGCCGTGACCGCCCTGGCCGTGCCGGTAAGCGTCGACACCTCCGCCCCCGCCGTGCATATCCCGAAGGCGGCCCGGCCGGCGGCCATCAGCTCGTCCAACGGCCTGGGGGCGGTCGCCCGCGCGATGGAAGCCGTCATGGCCGGAGAGGACACGCTGGACGCGGCGGTCGAAGGCGTGAAGATCCAGGAACTAGATCCGACCGACATGTCGGTCGGCTACGGCGGCCTCCCCAACGAAGAGGGCGTGGTCCAGCTCGATGCCTCTTGCATGCACGGCCCCTCGAAACGGGCTGGGGCGGTTGCGGCGCTCGAGGGCATCAAGACCCCAAGCGAGATAGCCCGGCTGGTACTCAAGTACACCGATCACATCATGCTGGTGGGTGAGGGCGCCAAGCGGTTTGCCCTGTCGTACGGTTATGAGGAAGAAGACCTGATGACCCCCGCCTCCCGGGAGCGGTGGCTGCGCTGGCGAGCCAACCGAGGGGCCCATGACGACTGGCTCGACGTCGAGGACGACGATCCGTTGGGGCAGCGGCCGACCGGCACGATCAACCTGAACGTGGTCAACGCGGCCGGAGACGTCTCCTCGATCACGACCACCAGCGGGCTGGCCTGGAAAATTCCCGGCCGGGCCGGCGACTCTCCCATCATTGGCGCGGGGCAGTACACCGACAACGCTATCGGTGCCGCCGGCTCGACCGGGCGTGGCGAATCGAACATCATGGTGTGCGGGGCGTTCCTCACGGTGGAGTTCATGCGCCAGGGCATGGCGCCGACCGACGCCTGCCGGGCTACACTCCAACGGGTCATGGCCCTGACGGAACCCCGGCTGCTCCACCCAGACGGACGGCCCCGATTCAGCCTGAACTTCTACGCCGTCAACAAGGCCGGCGACTTCGGCGGCGCCGGGCTGTACCCCGGCAGGTTTGCGGCCCACGACGGCCGCGATGCCGCCCACCACGACCTCGCCTACTTTTACGAGCGCCAATGATGAAGCACATCGGTACCGGTGTCATGGTCATGATGGCTCTCCTCCCTGGAGCGCTGCGCGCTCAGGACTGGGGCATGAGTTGGCTTCCCATCCTGGTGCCGTCGTCCAACGAGTTTCCCTTCATCGCCCTCGGGGCCGACTACTCCGTTCCCGCTCCCTATGAAGCGCCGTATGTCTCCAACGGCGCCCTCTCGGGAGCCGCCGGCGTGACCTTCAAGGGAAGCTGGTTTGCCGGTGTCCGGTTCCACGCGCCTGGCTTGGTGCGCAAGTGGCGCTTCGACGTCCGGGCGCAGGCCATCCGCGAGAAGCGGTTCGGCTACTATGGTATCGGCAACGAGACGACGTTCGACCGCGTCCTCAGCGACCGCGAACCCAGTTTCTATCGCGTCTCCCGCACCCGGTACATTGGCCAAGCTGAGGCTTCCCGCCAACTCGCCGGGCCGCTGTGGGTCTCGCTGGCTGGGCGAGTGCAGCATACCGACTTCGAGCCGCTGTCGGGCTTGTCCCAGTTCGGCCTCGACGGCGGCGGACAAACCGTTTCGGAAGGCGATGCCAGCGCCCGGCTCAGCCTGATGGTCGATACCAGGGATACGGAGTACAACACTCAAAAGGGAGTGTTCCTGGAAGCCGGCGGCAAGGTGGCGTCGGGCGGCGACGGTTACACCTGGATCTATACCAACCTGTCGGGATTCGTCTCGCCCCGGGAAGGAACGGTGATCGCGGTGCGGGTTGCCGGCGGCATGGCCGACGGAACGCCCCCGTTGAGTGAGCGCTACGAGTTCAACACCTGGGAGAAGGATCGCAATAGCTTCGGGGGCCGCTTCACCAACCGGGGATTCCCCGACGGGCGCTTAGGGGGCCAGAGCGTGGTCATGGGGAACGTCGACCTCCGCCATGACCTGCTGAACCTGGGTGATCTCGGGGCCATCACCCTTCTGGTGTTCGGCGACGCGGGGCGGGTGTTCGAAGACGAGGACTTCACCCTCGACGATCTCCACTGGGGAGCCGGTGGCGGGTTCGCTCTCCGGCTACTGCGGTCCAACGTATGGACCTTCAATTTCAGCGGAGGCAGCGAGGGGTTCCGTTTCCTGTTCGGCTGGGGCTGGATGTTCTAGCGGCAGACATCCGCCACTGCGGCCAGGCCGGCCACTGCGGCGACCTCACACAAGGTGGACACTCCACGGTCCCTGGCGTACCACCGCCGCACCTCGGGATACAACTCGTCTTTGGGTATCCGGTCCCGGTTGGCCCGGACCCATGCCTGCAGCTCGGCAGGCCTGGGACCCCAGTGTCCCAGTTCGTGGTTCATCTCGTCTAGGACGATCACGATGGGAATGGCCCGGGCGCGGTTCGTCAGATACCTGTCCATTACCGCGGGATGCTCGTCGCGCTTGATGATGCGAAGTTCGAGGCCCGGCGTCTGCGCTGCCCACTTGGCCAATATCGGGATGGTGCTGGACGCGTCGCCGCACCAGTCCTCGGCGATGACCAGCAAGCGGCGCCGATCGTCGCCGGTCACATCGTCGAGCGCCCAATCGGGAATGCGGGCTAGACGGTAAATCCCTTCCCACAGTCCCTGGTGCTCGACACCGTCCCGAAGGAAGGCGTCGAACGTCACGGCCTCCGCCCACACGGCTGCAAGGTCAATCGGCTGTCTATCCATCATTCTCACTCCAGTGACATCTCGACCATTCAACTCCGGTCGGCTCAGCTTAGTTCCTCGATGGCCACACCGCGCTCGGCCAGGGCGTCGACGTAGGCCTGATACGGTACCGCTTCGTCTGGGGTGCGCACCCCGGGGGCGATCGTGCCGGCGGCCTGCATTTGGCCAATGATCGACAGGGAGTACCCGGTGGTACGCATCATGGCGCTGATGCCATGCGCCGCGTCATACCGGTCGAGGAGTTGCCAACTCGACGTCTTGGGCTGTCCGTCCTTGATGCCGCTCACGTCGACCCGGAGCGCCACGAGATCGTGTCCTTCGGGCTTCGTCAGCTGTGGACTGACGGCGGCGATGAACACGTCGCGCGGCACGACCTGCTGGCCCTTGACCTCGATGGGTGTGTCGCTCAGGAGCCCCAGTTCCCGGATCGGCCGCATGATGGCGACGTGCCCGGGATACCTCAGTGTCTTGTATTCCATGAAGTCGACCTTGCCCTCGTATTCCCAGGGCAGTGTGCTGATCCCCCCGCCCGTGTGAAAGGCTTCGAGCGTCCCCACCGGTTCGGGGAACTCGACCGGTTCGATCTCGCTCAACGCGTCGACCTGGGTGCGCCTACCGTCCCGCAATACCCACGAGGGCGTCGTGTAGTAGTCGAGCGCACCCTCGAGCGAGTAGACGATCTGATAGTTGAGCGGTGGCTCGGGATTTTGCGGCAGCCCACCCACGAAGATCTTCACCCGTTCAGCCGTGTCCAGACGCCGAATACCCTCGGCCGCCAGGATGTTGACCATGCCGGGGGCCAGACCGCAATCAGGGACCACCGAGACGCCGTGCGCCCTGGCCGGCTCATCGAGCTGCTTTTGTTCGAAGACGATTTCCGTATTGCCTCCGAGATCGCAGAAATGACAGTTGGCCTCGACAGCGAGCTTTGCCATGGGACCGTTGAAGTAATACGGGAAGGCGCTCATGGCCGCGTCGTGCGCAACCATCAACTCCCGAATCACCTCATGGTCGTTGGCGTCGGCCGCGACCACGTGTAGCCGCTCGTCATCCGTCGGCAGAAACGTCGGAAGTTGGTCGGGATGCAGATCCACAATCGTCACCTGGGCGACAGCGGAACTGTGAAGCAAATCATAGGAACAGGCCGAGCCTTGGAGCCCGGCGCCCAGAACAAGCATTTTCATTGGAAAGTGCGCCCCCACCGGTCGAGTGAAAATCGCCCGAATCTAGCCGGGATCGACTCCTGGTTTCAACTCCCACGATCGCGGCGTACCTTTGGAGCACCATGGATCGACCAACGCCTCACGAAGGTAAATCCCCTCACCGGGACGCACGGGATACTCGGCAGCGCCTGCAGCGGGCCGCCTTGGAGCTGTTTGCCTCGGCCGGCTATCGGGGCGCCACCACGCCGGCTCTCGCCCGCGGGGCCGGGGTCGCGGAAGGCACCATCTACCGGCACTTCACCGGCAAGCAGCATCTCTACAACGTGGTATATCAGGCGACCCAGGCATGGGCCACGGACTTGGTGGCGGAAGTAGACCGGGACCATCGGCAAGACGCCCGCCGGAGGCTCGATCGGGTAGCGCGCCGGTTGACGGAATCCGCCGCCCGGGACCCCGCCGCCGTCCACATGCTGCTCGCCAGACCGTCACCCGACCTCCTCGACGACACCAGCCGCGCGGCGGGCGACCGGTTCCACACGGCGGTCGAACGCATCGTTGCCGAGGGGAAAGCTTCCGGGGCGGTGAGGGCGGGGCCGGCCGATCTGTGGGCCACGGTGTGGCTCGAGGTAGTGGCCCTCGCCCTGCATCGGATCAGCCGCCAGGAATGGCAGCCAGGTTCGCCCCACACCCGCCAGACCCTGGAAGCCGCCTGGGCCGCCATCGCCGGTCCTGGAACATCGGATCAGCTCAAATCGGGGGATCGGGCCTAGCCACAAGCGGGTAGAGGGGGGCAAGAGGCGGACGGGCGGTCAGGCGGTCAGGCGGGCGCCTGGATCGCTGCCCTCATGGCCCTCGCTGCCCCCGCTGCCCTCGCTGTCATCCGCCCTCGCTGCCCCGCAGCCCCGCATCCGCGCCTACGATGAACACCGTTGGGAGCCTGGGGTTGGCTGGCGGATCGACCCAGCGAAGGTCACGGCTGCGGCCTCCGCCGAGCGGCCGGATCCTCAACCGCGTACCCCCGCTGGTAACGTAGGCCAGCGAGTCTCCACCCCACGGTACGATGTCGGCCGCGTCTTCAGTGATCAGCTGTTCGCTCCCCGACTGCGGCACAACGCACATCCCCGCCCCGGTCGCGCACGGCGCCACCTTGGCGAACGCAGGCCTTCCCAAGAGAACGCTCAGGGCCGAGTCCGCGACGGCACTTTCGGCGGCAGCCGTCACCGTGAGCGGCCCGGGTGGCACCGTCGCCTGGAGCACGCCACCGGTGGTCGCGATATAGAGAAGTGGGCTGGTGGGATGCCACCCGAGATTGACCGGAGCGCGGTCCTCCTCAGCGGTGAATAGCTCCCGCTCGGCCCCGTTGAGCAAGTTCATGACGACCACCCGATAGTCGGTGGAATCGCCGGCGCGGCGTCCCCGCAGGAACGCCAGCATCACCCCATCGGGTGACAGCGCGGGCCTGGTCTCGTGGAGCCGGGTGTACGTCACCGGATACACGCGGCCCCCGTCCGCCTTCACGGCGTACAGATCGCCCCGGCCGCCTTCCCCGTCCCCCACGAACACGACGAAAGTCTCCTGGCCCACGTCGATTCTATTCTGCAGAGGGGAGAGCGAGACTCGGCATGCGGCCATGGTCGCAACCATGAGCGTAGCGCTGACGATCCGCCACATCATTCGATCAAGACTTGCTGCTCGGCGGACACAAAGAGCACGTCATGCAGACTCTGGTGCCGCATGAACAACTCGACGCCACGTTCCTTGAGCCGCTCTTTGGTGAAACCGAAGATGACCAAGTCGGCATGAGCCGATCTGGTGGCCACCAGTTCGTCGAAGTCGACCGCCTCGTCGGTCGGGATGATGCGCAGATTCTTGCGGCTGATCGGCAGGCGGCCGGAATCGATCATGTCGTTCAACTGGCCGCGGCGTTCAGATGCCTCCGCCTGGGGCACGGCGGCGAAGATTCTGACCTCCGCGTTCTGCCAGTCCCGGTGCCCCAGGAGGATGTAGGCCAGCATGGTGATCAGGTTGGCGTTGCCGTAGTCGTGCCACGTCAGCCAGATGTGCAGATTGGTACGGCTGCCGAAGAAGTGTTCTCCGTGTCGGAGGACCAGGCTGTTCATTCTGGTGGCCGCCGCTAGCCGGCAGCCTTCTTCCAGTTCGCGTAGGACCTCCGGGTCGTCGTCGGCCCGGCACTCCAACAGGATGGAGTTGTTGTCCATACCGGTCACGCCCGGGAGTTGTAATGCCTGCGCCAGCGCCGACCGGATCGACGGCGAAATGATCGCGTCCACGTAAATGGCGCTGCGGCGCGCCTGCGTTATTTCGACGAGCTGCCGTCGCAGCTTCCGGCTCTCGCGAAACGTTTCCGCGGTCAAGTTGCCCCGAATGAAATGGATGTAGGTCCCGAACCCGTAGCGCTGGCACAACCAACTGAGCATCTGCAACGGGGCCGATCTGGAGAACGTCCGCCCATTGACCATGATGACCGACGGGCGCCATTCCTGCGCGTGACGCAGGGTATTGCTAGCCTGCAACTTGACCTGCGAATACCGGGTTGCCTGGGTCATCGCCCCCTGGAACAGCGCGGCGATGTCGTCCGACCCGCGCCCCATCCGGATGGCATAGTACAGCCCGACCATCATCGCCAGCGCCATGACGGCGTAGAACGGCTGGATCTGGAACATCAGAATCAAAGACATCACCGCGCCGAGCAGACTCAGGTACCACTTGGACCGGAAGGTGGGGCGGTAGCTGGGGCGCGCGGCGAAATGCTCCAACGCGCTTATGAGGCACAGGGCGCCGTAGGTCACCATGAAAAACATGGTGATGAGCCGGGCGACGGAGTCGACATTGCCCACGAGAACGGTGACCAGGGCGATGCCGACGGTGACGATGGTGGCGGCCCTGGGTTCGTTGGTGTCACCCACACCCACCGCCATCGCGGTGTTGGCCTTTGGCGTGGGGAAGATGCGATCGGCGCCGAGAGCCTGAAGGATGCGCGGAGCCACGATGATCGAACCGATAGCTGATGACAGAGTGGCCGCAGCGAGACCGATGGGAATGATGGGCCCCCACAGGGCGATCCTGGACATGACCAGCGGGTCTGCGGCCAGCAGTTCGGGGGGTGCCGAGCTGGCCAGCTTGAAGGTGACCAACAGATAGATCACCAATCCGAAAACCGTGGCTCCGATGACGCCGAGCGGGATCGACTTCCGCGGATTAGCCAGGTCACCGGACAGGCCCACGCCCGCGGCCATGCCGGTAAAGGCTGGGAACACGATGGCAAAGACCAGAATGAACGGGTCGGCATTGGGAATCCGGTCCAGTGGCCGCAGTGCCTGCACCGTATGACCGTCGACCGGCGAGCCGAGAAAGAACATCACCAGTGACAGCCCGAGAATTGCGGCCACGCCCCACAGCGCGCGGACACCAATGGCGGCACCCCGGCTCACGACAAGAAACCCGAGAACGAGCGTGGCCGGGAGCGAGATCATGCGAGGATCGAAGTCGAACGGGAAGAAGGCGTCGAATGCCGGGGCAATCGGTCGGAAAGCCTCGGCAAAGGCAATCATGTAGAACGCCACGGAAACTGCTCGCGACACATACAGCGACAGGCCTATGGCGCCGCCGATGGACGTGCCGAAGGACCGGGAGATGATGAAGTACTCCCCGCCGCCTTCCACCCGGCGGTTGGTGGAGATCTCGGCGATGGCGAGGGCGGTCGGGATGGTAACCAGGTGACCGACCAGCAAGATCATCACCGTACCAATGAGGCCGGTGTTGCCGACCGCGTACCCGAACCGGAGGAACAAGATGGCGCCGAGGATGGTGCTGACGCTCGCCAGAAAGACGGGAGCGGTGCCGAAGGCATGTCCCCCGCCTTGTGCCGTGTCGTCGGCGGTCGTCGATTCGAGTAGGTTCTTGGTCGCCATGCAGTGGTCTCTCGGTGCCGGCTGGGCTACCGCACGGGGTCTCGTGCGTACACACCCTGGAGGGCCGACGCTGGATCAGGCAACAGCTCCCGACTGGCTAACGCCTCTTCCTCGGCGCGCTCGGTTTCCCGCTCCGCATCCGATTCGGTCTTCTCCAGCTCCTCGCGGGTAATTCCCAGAGACACGAGGTGCTCCTCAAACAGCCCAATAGGGTCCCGTCGTCCCCACTCCTGAAACAACTCGGCGGCGAACGTCGCTCGGGCCTCCCGTTCGTCGTGGGTGGCGTGACCACCCATACGGAAGGTGTTCGCCACCAGCATGACCGGTCCGCGGCCGGCCCGGCAGCGCTCGACCGCCAGATTGGTGGCCGCGTAGGCGTCGAGGACGTTGTTGCCATCGAAGGTCCCGCCCGCCATGCCATAGGCCTCCGGGAGGGCGCTCAAGTCCCCGCCAAGATGGTGTTGGTCGACCCGCGTGCCGAGGGCGACCTGATTGTTCTGCACGATGTAGATCACCGGCAACCGCAGGGTGGCCGCAAAGTTGAACCCCTCGTGCGTGGCCGCCACCTTGGTACTGCCGTCGCCCACCCAGTTGAGGGCCACACCGGCCTCGCCCCGAAGCCGGCTTGCCAGCGCCAGGCCGGCTGTCACCGGCACCATAGACCCAATCGGTGACACCGGCTGAAGCACGTTGTGGGGGAACGAGCCGGCGTGGAGATCACGGCCGCCGGAGGGTGAGTCAGCGCTCGCCAGATAGGCGCGCAGCATGTCGGCCAGCGGCATCCCCATATCGCAACACGCGGCGGCATTGCGGATCATCGGCGCGACGTGGTCGCACGTCGGGTCGAGGGCGAAGACCGGCCCGACCGTCGTCGCCTCCTCCCCGGTTCCCAACCACGCCTTGGTTATGATCCCGAGCCGGACCCATCGCTTGAGCGTGACATCGTGCAACCTGGCACGTACCAGCCGGCGATAGATCTCCAGGAGTTGATCGTGACTCAGGGCATCGATGACCCGTTTGCGGTTCGGGTCCCGGTCAATGGTGCTCTGGTACTCGTCCAACAGGTCCGCATCGGGAGCCCAGTCGACGTACTCCGGCGGATCGTACGCGGGGAATCGTTTCATCGGCTGTCTAGTGACGTGGTCGGATGTGAGGCGTATTGGCCGCTCCGAACAGGGCCAAGGCCTTGGCGAATGTTTCCCTGGTGGGATAGCGCCCCGCCGGGTCGCGCGTCAAGGCCCTGGCCCCGTTTGGTGTCTGGCGGGTATCGGGAGGGCCGGCACGCACGCCGACGTCGACCAGGAAGGGCCCCTCACGAACACAAAACCGCGCCGGGGGATTGATATGAAGCCTGACAGCCGGGGCAGCGTTTGGAGCTCAATCCCGGAACCGGTTACGTCCGTCGTTCTTCGCTTTGTAGAGGTTCTCGTCCGCCAGACGCAGCATGCCATCGCCGTCGTCGATGCGCTCGTCGGGGTAGGTCGCCACCCCGATGGACGTGGTCATGTGTACCGGATGCCCCGGCTCACCGAACTCGTAGCCGGAGACCCGGCGCAGAATCCGCTCGGCGAAGATGCGCGCGCCGGTGACACCGGTTTCCGGAAGTAGAATGACGAATTCCTCTCCACCGTAGCGGGCGACGATGTCGACCGCGCGCTGCTCGCGGCGCAGAAGGTTGGCCATCTGCCGCAGGATACGATCACCAATGAGATGCCCGTAGGTATCATTGACCTTCTTGAAGTTGTCGATGTCGATCATGAGGCACGCCAGGATGGTGTCGTAGCGCTGAGCCCGGTCCATCTCCTGGGCCAGCTTCTCCACCAGGGCGCGGCGGTTGAACGCCTCCGTCAGCGGATCCGTCTCCGCCAGGCGGCGCATCTGCTCCTGGCCCATCACCGCGGTTTCCAGGTCGTAGGCCTTTTCCAGAGCGGCGACGGCGGCCTGGATGACCTGACTGGCAAACCTGGTGTCCTGCTCGTTGAGTGGGGCCGCTTCGGCCGTCGTCCGAAGAAAAAACACGCCCGTAGGCGTGTCCCGCAACTTGAACGGAATGGCAATCACCGAGCGGGTCGGCACCATGACTCCCTCCGCCTCCCACTCCAAGCGAATGTCCTCGTACAGTGGGTCCGTCAGCACGTCCCGGACGTGCACCATTTCCCCCGACTGGATCGCCTTGCTGATTTCCGGGTAGCGCTTGAGCTCGACCTGAAGGTTGGACAACATCGGGTTCTCGTTGGCTGCCACCACCGTGCCGACCTCGTCGCCAGAATTGGCGATGATGATCGAGCACTTGGAGATTCGGAGCCCACGGGCCACCCGCCGCACCAGAATCTGGTAGATCTCATCAGGCTTGAGCGAGGCGGTGACCTCCTGCAGGATGTCGACCATTTCGGTGCGGGAGTGAGCTTCGGCACGGGCCTGGTTCAATTCCCGCCCGACGCGCAGGTGGGCTTTGACCCGCGCCAGGAGTTCGCGCACCCGGAACGGCTTGGCGATGAAATCCGAGGCACCCAATCCCAGCGACTTCACCGTCGCTTCCTCGGGCTGCATGGAGGAAATCATCAGTACCGGAAGATCGGCCAGCACCGGCTCCGCCTTGACCTGTTCCAGGAGCTGGAGGCCATCGACCTTGGGCATCATGATGTCGAGCAACAGCAGATCGAAGGGATCGGCCATGAGTTGCTCCATGACCCCCTCCCCACCGGGAACGGTCACGACGTCATACCCGTTGTCCTTGAGAATCCAGGACAGCGTCCGCGACAGCGCTTGGTCGTCGTCGGCAACCAGGATCTTCGGCGCCAGACTCATCTACCCAACCAGTTGGTGAAATACTGCATCATCCACATTTCCCCCACTGACAATGGCAACGACGGGTCCGTCCACATCGACGGCGCCGGCCAGCAAGGCGGCAGCCGTGGCGGCTCCAGACGGCTCGACCCTGAGGCCGGTCTCATGCAGAACCCGAACGGCGCCGGCCAGCTGCTCGTCGTCAACCAACGCTACGTCCGCGACCACCGGCTGTATGATCGAAAACGTTAGAGTGCCAATCGATAACGGGAGCAGCCCGTCGGCCAAACTCCTTGCATTTTGCAAAGATACGGGGTGTCCCGCCGCGAGCGCCGCACTCAATTTGGCGGCGCCAACGGGTTCAACGGCCACCACCCGGATTTCAGGCCTGAGGGCGGCAACGACAGTGCACGCGCCTGCAAGAAGGCCGCCACCGCCAACCGGCACCACCAGCGTCCCGATAGCCGGGCATTGCTCCAGAATTTCCAAGGTACAGGTGGCCTGTCCGGCAACGATATCGGGGTGATCGAACGGCGGGATGATGACGAGGCCCTGCTCGGCCGCGATCGACTCGGCACGCTCCTGTCTGGTCCGCGAGGTGGCCCCACCGAAGACGACTTCCCCGCCCAGGCGCTTGACGCCCGCGACCTTGATGCCGGGAGCGTGCTCCGGCATGACGACCACCGCCCGGCAGCCGAGGCGGCGAGCCGCGAAGGCTACCGCCTGGCCATGATTGCCGCTGGAGTAGGTGATGACCCCGGCCGCCCGTTCGGACGGCGTCAGTTGGGCGATGGCGTGGTAGGCGCCTCGGACCTTGAAGGCCCCGATCGGCTGCTCCTGCTCGCACTTGAGGTAGGCCGCTACTCCGAGCCGCTGGCTGAGGGGGGAACACTCAACCAGCGACGTGCGAACCGCGACGCCTTCGAGCCGACGGGCGGCCTGGCGCACGGCCTCCATTGAAACCGGGGGAAGCTTAGCGGTTACGGACGTGCGACGCGGAAGATTCAGTCGGCCTCTTCCGCGGACGCCGCTACCGGATCCGTGTCACTGGTGGCACCGTTCTCCGTCACCACTCGGGCCACGTCGACGACTGCGTCCCCTGCATCTAGGTTCATGACCTTCACACCCTGTGTGTTGCGACCGATGACGCGGATCCCGTCCACCGGGACCCGGATGATGACTCCCTTACGGGTGATCATCATCAGTTCGTCCTGCGGCTGGACCTCCTTGAGGGCGATGATGTGCCCCGTCCTGGCTGTCTTCTTGAGGGTGATGATGCCCTTGCCGCCACGTCGTTGGACGCGATAGTCGACCAGCTCGGACCGCTTCCCCAGTCCGTTCTCGCTGACCACCAGCAGGGTGGCATCCCGGCGCGCCACCACCATGTCGATGACTCGATCGCCGCTCCCGAGTACGATGCCCTTGACCCCCGTGGCAGGCCGGCCCATTTCGCGGACGTCGCTCTGGTGAAACCGGATGCTCATGCCGTTGCTGGTGGCCAGGACGATGTCGCTGTTGGTGTCGCACAACTGCACGTCGATGAGTTCGTCACTCGGCCCAATATTGATGGCGTTGATGCCGGTGGCGCGCA
Source organism: uncultured Gemmatimonadota bacterium (assembly GCA_913009915.1). Taxonomy (GTDB): domain Bacteria; phylum Gemmatimonadota; class Gemmatimonadetes; order Gemmatimonadales; family GWC2-71-9; genus N074bin45. The sequence continues at coordinate 13,798 of CAJVYZ010000005.1, forward strand.
CGTTGCGATAGGCGGAGAGTACCGTGCGCTTTACGGTGCCGCCCCTGGTGGCGAACATGAGCCACCGGTCGTCGCTGAATTCGCGCACAGCCACCGTGGCGGCGATATGCTCGTCGGGCCGGATGTTGATGCAGTGGATCACCGGCTTGCCGCGAGCCGCCCGGCCACCCTGCGGTATCTCGTGCACCTTCAGCCAGTAGATTTGCCCCTTATCGCTGAAGAACATCAGGTAGTCGTGGGTGCTGGCGATGAACAGATGCTCCACCCAATCGTCGTCCTTGGTGCCCATGCCGGCCAGGCCGCGGCCACCGCGCCGCTGGCGTCGATAGGTCGACACCGGGATGCGCTTGATGTACCCGGTGTGGGAGATGGTGATCACCATGTCTTCTTCGGCGATCAGATCCTCGACCGAAAATTCACCCTGGTCGGCGATGATCTCCGTCCGGCGATCGTCGCCGAACCGCTCCACGATGTCGTTCATCTCCTCGAGCAGGATCTTCATGCGCTTTGGCTTGGACTTGAGGATGGCCTGGAGCGCCTTGATGGTGGCTCGGAGTTCCTTGAGTTCGGCGTCGAGTTTTTCGATTTCCAGGCCGGTGAGCTTGGCCAGCCGCATGTTGAGGATGGCGTCGCTCTGCTTCTCGGTGAACCCAAAGCGCTTGCGGAGCTTGGTGTCCGCCTCCGCCGCGTCGGCCGATGCCCGGATGATCTTGATGACTTCGTCGATGTTGTCGACCGCGATCTTGAGGCCGTCGAGGATGTGCTCGCGGGCCGCGGCCGCATCGAGATCGAACTGCGTCCGCCGGACGATGATTTCGTGCCGGTGTTCGACGTACCGCTCCAACATTTCCTTGAGGTTCATCACCTTGGGGACGCCCTTGTCGAGCGCCAGCATGATGACACCGAAAGTGGTTTGCAGCGAGGTATGCTTGTACAACTGGTTCAGGACGACGTTGGGGATGGCATCACGCTTCAACTCGATGACCACACGGATGCCGTCCCTGTCGGTCTCGTCACGGACTCCGCTGATGCCCTCGACTCGCTTGGCGATGGCCAAGTCGGCGATACTGCGCACCAGGTTTTCCTTGTTGACCTGGTAGGGAATCTCGGTGACGACGATGGCACACTTGCCCGTCGACTCCTTCTCCTCGATCCGCGCCCGCGCCCGGACCACCACTCGCCCGCGACCCGTTTGGTAGGCCTCCTTGATACCGCCCGAGCCATAAATGAGCCCACCGGTCGGGAAGTCAGGACCGGTGATGACCGACCGCAGCTCGTCGATGGTGACCTCGGAGTTCTCCACCAGCAGCTCGATGGCGCCGGCCACCTCCCGCAGATTGTGCGGCGGAATATTGGTGGCCATTCCCACGGCGATGCCGCTCGATCCGTTGACCAGGAGATTGGGCAAGCGCGACGGCAACACCGTCGGTTCCTGGAGCCGGTCGTCGAAGTTGGGCTGGAAGTCGACCGTGTTCTTGTCGATGTCGTCCAGCATGGCCACTGCAACTCGCGTCAGGCGGGCCTCGGTGTAGCGGTAGGCCGCGGCCCGGTCACCATCAATCGAGCCGAAATTGCCTTGGCCGGCGATCAGCGGATACCGCAGAGAGAAATTCTGTACCATCCGTACCAGGGCATCGTAGACCGAACTGTCGCCGTGCGGGTGGTACTTGCCCAACACGTCACCCACCACCGTCGCCGACTTCTTGAACGCCCGCCCGGGCGTGAGCCCCAGCTCGTTCATGGCGTAGAGAATGCGGCGATGCACCGGCTTGAGCCCGTCGCGCACATCCGGCAACGCCCGGGACACGATGACGCTCATCGAGTAGTTGATGAACGACTGCTGCATTTCATCTTCGATGAGCCGGGGAAGTATCCGCTCGCTGGCGTTGGGTGCGGTCATGGAGGCCGATCGGGGCTTGGGGCGGGTGAATCAAGAGGTCGGAATAACCCCGAAATATAGCCCCATCGGGGGCTACGAAGCAACCGGGGATAGTGGGGGTAAGTTGTGGTGGGATAGGGAGTTACCGAGAGGGCGTGGGGCGTAGGGCGTGGGGCGTGGGAACCACCCTCTATCGCCCCACGCCCCACACCCTACGCCCTACGCCCTACGCCCTACGCCCATCAACACTACCGGCATCACCAACAGCGCCCCGATGGTCCCGGCAATCACTCCACCGCTGGTGGCTAGGAGATCGGAAGAGCACACGTCTGAACTCCAGTCACACTGATATATCTCGTATGCCGTCTTCTGCTTGAAAAAAAAAAACTCTTCAACCC
>CAJVYZ010000006.1 GCA_913009915.1 uncultured Gemmatimonadota bacterium
AGCGGAGGTGGGGGGGTGGGATGTGGAGGAGTAGGAATAGGGAGGTAGGAGAGTGGGGGGGAGGTGGGGTGGGGAGGGGGGGGGGGGGGGTGTGTTTTTTTTTTTTTTTTCAAGCAGAAGACGGCATACGAGATATATCAGTGTGACTGGAGTTCAGACGTGTGCTCTTCCGATCTAACCCAGCGGCCGGCCAACAGATCGGACTCGTCCAGCACGCGATTCACCTCGTCGGTCTTCTCGGCGTTGACCGCGAAGCCCTTGCCTTGCAGGCCGCGGCGCGCGTCTCCCTTGGAGGATGCCAGCGACGTGCGAGTGAGGGCGTCCACCAGCGAGATACCGGCCGCAAATTCTTCTCGCGTGGTTCGAGCCACGGGCACCTCACCGGCCAGAACGTGAAACACGTCCTGGTCTGCTGCGCGGATGTCGCCACCGCCAAACAGGATCCGGCTGGCCTCGATGACGCCGCCGGCAGTAGCGTCGCCGTGGACCCGGGCCGTCAGATCGCGCGCCAGTTCCCGCTGCGCCACCCGTTGGCTCCGATCGGTTTCGTGCTCATCGACCAGCTGGGCGATGGCGTCGAGCGATCGGAAGGTGAAGAACTTGAGGAACCGCTCGACATCCCGGTCGTCGGTGTTGAGCCAGAACTGGTAGAATTGGTAGGGGCTCGTCTTGGCCGGGTCGAGCCAGATGTTGCCCCGCTCGCTCTTGCCGAACTTGGTGCCGGAGGCTGTGGTCAGTAGCGGTAAGACCAAGCCGTGCGCTTTGGCACGCTCTTCCCGCCCGATGAGTTCCATCCCGGCGGTGATGTTGCCCCACTGGTCACTCCCTCCCATCTGCAGCTCGCACCGCTCCGTGCGAAACAGATGAAGGAAATCGTAAGCCTGGACCAGCATGTAGCTGAACTCGGTGAACGAAATGCCGGCTTCCATCCGGCTCCGCACCGACTCTTTCTGCATCATGTAGTTCAGGGTGAAGTGCTTGCCGGTGTCACGCAGGAAATCGAGGAGTCGCATGTCCGCCAGCCAATCGGCGTTGTCGACCATGCGGGCGGGCCGGGACCCTTCGAAATCCAGAAAGTGCAGCAGTTGCTTCCGAATGGCGGCGGCGTTCCGTTGGGCCTGCTCCGCGGGCAGGACGGGACGTTCTTCCCGCTTCCCGCTCGGGTCGCCCACCAGGCCAGTGCCCCCGCCTACCAGCACGATGGGAGTCCCGCCGGTGCGCTGCAGCCAGGCCAATCCCATGATCGGCACCAGATTCCCGACGTGAAGCGAATCGGCCGTCGGGTCGAATCCGACGTAACCGGTGATGGGGCCCTCGGCCAGGCGGTCCGCCAGTCCGGGCGTGCTGTCCTGAATGAAACCGCGGCTGGAGAGTTCGTCGTAGAGCGTGCTCATTGCCGCCAATCGTATTCGGCCCACCCGTGAGAGGCAAGCGCCACCAAGGCCAATGGCATCTGATTGGTGGCCTCACTACCGTCAATGGAGATCATGACGCATCCTTCATCGCCTCCCCAATCCACACCTTGGTGGCGCCGTCCGCGGCTACAGCGGGGCGTGGTCATCGCGGTATTGTCCCTGGGGGTGTTCGGCATGGCCTTCGCCGGCGGGGCCTGGTTCCGAGCCTGTGCCGGCAGCCGGTGCCCGTCCATTGAAGGCCTCGAGGGGTACGATCCAGACCAGGCATCAAAGGTGTTTGCGGCCGATGGCCGCCTGATCACCGATCTGGGGCTGGAACGGCGCACGGTCGTGCCCCTCGGGGAGATGTCGCCCGCCATCATTGCCGCTTTCCTTTCCACCGAGGACAAGCGGTTCTACCAACACAACGGCATCGACTGGATCCGCTTCATCGGCGCCATCAAGAACAACATCCTGGCCGGCAGTGTTCGGGAAGGCTTCTCCAGCATCACCATGCAGCTCGCCGGGAATCTCTTCCCGGAAGACATCAACCGCCGGGACCGCTCCCTGAAACGCAAGGTGCGGGAGATGCGGGTCGCCCGGCAGATCGAAAAGAAGTACTCCAAGGACAAGATCCTCGAGCTGTATCTCAACCAGATCAACCTCGGCAATCGGGCCTACGGCGTCGAGGCGGCTTCCCAGCGCTACTTTGGGAAGTCCGTCCGCAACGTCAACGTGGCCGATGCGGCCATGCTCGCCGCCTTGCCCAAGGCGCCTACCCGGTACAACCCGCGGCGCAATCCACGGCGGGCCGTGCTCCGGCGGAACTCGATCATCAACGCCATGCGGGACGACGGCTTGTTCGATGCCGCCGAGGCCGAGCGGTGGAAGGCGTATCCGCTGCTGCTGTCCTCACGGTCCGACTACAGTGGGGTGGCGGAGTATTTCGTGGAATATGTCCGCCAGCAACTAGATGCCCGGTTCGGCAGCGATTTGTACAGCGATGGGTACCGCATCTACACCACCCTCGATCTCGACATGCAGCAGGCGGCGGAGCGAGCGCTGGAGGCTCAGCTGCTGGCGATCGAGGACGGTGACTACGGCGAGTTCACTCACCTCACCTACCGCGAGTACCTCGAGGAACGCACTGATACCGTTGCCGCCGGTGAGGAAGCTCCCCAGTACCTCCAGGGCCTCATGCTCAGCATCGATGCCGCCACGGGCTACATCCGGGCCATGGTCGGTGGCCGGGACTTCGAGGACAGCAAGTTCAACCGGGTGACACAGGCCCGGCGCCAGCCCGGGTCCACCTTCAAGCCCTTCGTGTACTCGGCGGCCATTCGCGCCGGCATTCCCTTGTCGTACATCATGGTGGACGAGCCGATCAGCGTCGAGATGAACATCGGCGAACCCCCATGGGAGCCCAAGAACTTCAGCCTTCGGTACGCCGGTCCCATGACGCTCCGACGGGCGCTGTTCACTTCGGACAACATCATCGCCGTTCGGCTGGGACTCGAGGAAGTCGGCGAACAGGCCGTCATCTCCGAGGCCGTCAAGTTCGGTATCACGACCCCGATTCCGCCGTACCCGTCCATCTTCATTGGGTCGGCCGACGTGCTGCCCATCCAGTTGATCGGCGCCTATACCACGTTCGCCAACATGGGTGTCCGCACGACCCCGATCGGGATTCTGCGGGTCGAGGATCGTGACGGCCGGATTCTGTGGCAACCGGAGATCCGTCGGGAAGTGGTCGCCGATTCGGCCCACACGTGGCTGGTGCTGGATGTGTTGCGCGACGTCATCCGGCGCGGAACCGGGTATCGAGCCGTTCGGGCTAAAGGGTTCGACATCCCTGCCGGCGGCAAGACCGGCACGACCAACGACGGCTACGATGTCTGGTTCATCGGATTCACGCCGGATGTGGTGACCGGTGTCTGGATGGGGTTCGATCAGCCCAAGCGAATCATGAACCGGGCTACCGGTGGTAGGCTGGCAGCTCCGGCATGGACCACGATGATGAAGGAAGTGTACGAACGCCGCCCGGCTCCCAAGGCCTGGCCCCGACCGAGTGGCCTGACCTTCCAGGAAATCGATGTTTCGACCGGCTACATCGTGACGTCGTTCTGTCCCACGGATCTCCGCACGATCGAGTCCTACCTCCCCGGAACGGAGCCCGACCAGTTCTGTCCCGTGCACTCCCCATTCCGCATTGGCGGGAGTAACAGCTCCGTCTCGAATTCCGACCACTGACATGCCGGCCCGCAGGCTGGGCGCCGAGTGGGTCTATCCCGTCACTGCACCGCCGATCCCATCGGGTGCCGTCCTCGTCGGGGATGACGGGCGCATCGTTGCCGTGGGGCCGGACGGGGAGGTGCCCAGACCGCCCGGAGTCCCGACTGAGCATTTCCCCAGCGCGATCATCATGCCCGGCTTGGTCAACGCCCACAGCCACCTCGAGCTGACGGGCTTCGCCGGGGAAGTCGACGAGCCGCGGTTCGACGCCTGGATCCGCTCGGTCCGCAGACTCAAGGAGACACGGTCGGCGGAAGACTTCCGGGTTGCCGCCAGGAAGGGAGTGCAACAGTGTTTCGCGGCCGGGGTCACGACCGTTGCCGAGACCGGTGACAGCGGTGCGGTCGTTGAGGCGCTTGACGAACTCGGTGGGCGCGGCGTGGTGTTCCAGGAAGTCTTCGGCCCGCACCCCGACCAGTGGGAAGACAGCGTGGCACTCCTGGCCAACCGGATCGCCATGCTCCAGACGTCAGCCTCGGTGCGCCTTCGCATCGGCGTCTCGCCCCACGCGCCCTACACGGTCAGTGGTCCGCTCTACCGTGCCGTGGCGGCGTTTGCCGGAGACGAGGGGCTCGCCATGGCGGTCCACATCGCCGAGTCCCAGGCCGAGAGCGATCTTCTGGCAACTGGAACCGGACCGTTCCAGGAGGTGTGGCGCGCCCGGAGCATCCCCCTGCCGGAACCGCTGGGCGACTCGCCGGTCGCGTGGCTCGAGCGGCACGGGATCCTCGGTCCGGGGCTGCTGTGTATCCACAGCATCCGAGTCGACGAGGCCGACATCGATCTGTTGGCACGACGGCAGTGCTCCGTTGCCCACTGTCCGGTATCCAACATGAGGCACGGTCATGGCGAGGCCCCACTGCGGGCGCTGCTCGATGCCGGGATTACCGTCGGCTTGGGGACGGACTCGGAGATCTCTGCGTCTACAGCGGACTTGCTGGCAGAGGCGCGCCTGGCCAGGGAACTGGCCGGACTGAGCGCCGCGGAGGCTATCGAGCTTGCTACCATAGGTTCTGCGGAGGCGATCGGCTGGGGCGAGACCATCGGCGCGCTCGAGGTCGGGCGCTGGGCCGACGTAGTGGTCCGGCAATCCGAGGGTGGAGTCACGGCCGACACGATGGCCGAGCGGGTGTTGTACTCCTCGGACGAGGACGTCGTGCTGGCCACCGTCGCCGGAATCGACCGATACCGCAGGTCCTGAGGAAGCCATTGCTCGGCTCCCGGCCGCCTTGCTACAGCTTCCTGGGAACGTTACGATTCAATCGGCTGCAGGAATTTCGAACGGCCTGGCTGGGGTGTGGGGTAGTCATCGGCTGATCCGTCCCCAAGTGGGAGTCTTTCTTCCAGCAGCAATCGTCCGTGCCCTAGGAGAGCATCCGTGAGGTGTTTGGCACTCAATGCATCCTATGAACCGCTGACGCTAGTCCCCGTCCGGCGAGCCCTCCGACTGGTGATCGATGGGAAGGCGGAGATTGTCGAGGCGGAGGGTGATCACGTCATCCGGAGCGAGTGGCTGCACATCCCCCGGCCCGCAGTCATCCGCTTGATTCGGTTTGTGCACGTACCCCGCCGGTTCCGGCGGCAAGTGACGAATACCTTCCTTTTTGCGCGCGACGACTATCGCTGCCAGTATTGCCAACGGACACAGGCGGATCTGCGCCACCGTGAATGTCTAACGCGGGACCATCTCGTCCCGCTGTCGCGCGGAGGCGAAAACACCTGGGCCAACGTGGTGACGGCGTGTAGTAGGTGTAACACACGGAAAGGAAACCGGCTGGCCGAGGAATGCGGCATGCGTCCGATAGTGGCGCCCCAGGAACCCCATTTCGTCCACCTCGCCTGGGCCGTCCGCCGGCTTTCATCCATTCAATCGAAGTACATCCGGATGTTCTACGGCAAGGACGCGCTGCAGGCTCTCAGCGGACTTTGAACCGCTCCGACCGGGCTTCAAGTCGGAGGCTCGGCAAGCCCGCTAGTCGGAGCAGCAATCGCTTGGCGCCGCGACTGACCGCATCGCCCAGGCTCTCCCCCCCGCTTGCCGCTGATCCGAGATCTCCCCGCAAGAACCGATCGAGCTCCTCGAGGTCCGTGTCCGACAACGTCGCCAGTCCCAGCACGCCCGCGTAGTAGTAATCGCCGGGGTCGGTGGGGCCGATGGTGATGCGGTAGGCGTATTCGAGGGCACTGGTGAGGGCGCCGAGCGTGGCATACCGTCGCTCGCCCACCGAAGCCGGGGTAATGGTGTTCACCGTGTATTGATCGAGGAGCGGCTCGCGCCGCACGACGATGTCCCACTCGACCTGTCGTTCGAGAGCGTCGAACCACACGTCCCGGTCGCGCCACAGCTCTACCTGAAAATGCATCCGGATGGGAAAGCCCGAGCGCAGCATCGAACTCCACCGGTCATCGCTGACGAGGTCGCGCGCCCGCAGGATCGGATCACGACTCCCGCTCGGTGTCGAATCCGCGGCCAGGGCAACCTCGAGCGTAATCCGGTTCTGACTGAGGCCCGCACGCGGGGCCGCCAGGAGTAGCAGCGGGAGGAGCCACCAGGCACGTCCGTGCACCCGCGCGAAGGAGGCCACGTCGACGCGGCGCTAGAAGCGCCGGTGGAGTCTGAGGGTCAGGCGAACAGGGACGTTGTCGGTCAGCGCCTTGGCCAAGTAGACGCCCACACCTCCGAGGTCGAGTCCCACACCCACGTCGAACTTCCACTGGCTCCCTGCCGGGAGCTTACCGGTAGGAATCTGTCCCGGCCCGTCTCCCGCGATCCACGCCGTGCCTGCATCGGCCAGAAAAACCAGATCGGCCTGGTCGATGGCGATGAGGCGGTCGAGTCCGGCCCGCTCCCGGTCCTCCAGGCGGTAGGCCCAGCCAAACGACAACCTCGTCCTCACTTCCACCTGCAGCGCGATGAGCCGGTTGCAGAACGCCGCCTGTGCCTGGTCGTCGAACCTTGGGGGGGCACAGGTGACTTGGCGGAAGCGGTAGCCGGGGAGGAGGTCCGTGCCGCCGAGCGAGTACCGGCGTTGCACCGGGAGATCGTCGCCACCGACCCACCCCTCGGCGAACAGCCGAGTGGCAACCCGCACGGCCGGACTGATTCGCATATACCGGCGGGCGTCGAGGGAAATGCGCCCGAAGCTATATGTCGGGCCGGTCGGGATGGGCCGCCGAATCGAAATCGGGAGCAACAGCGGGGCGACGTCGCCACTCCAATTCTGTTGGTACCACGTTTGGACGAACCAACCGGAAGACGGGAACGATGCGCTGTTCCGGGTGTCGAGTGCGAGCCCGACCGTGCCGCTGACGTAGTGACCGTCGTCGATCAGCGGGTTGGGGCGCCAGCGGTCCGAGTTCCGCAGCAACGACCAGGGGTCGCTGGCCCGCACCGAACGTTCATCCTGGCCGCGCAATCCCAGCCGGATTCTCAGACTCTGCGCCAGCGAGAGTCCTATGGTGACCCCAATGCCCTCGGCCTGATACCAGTCCCGGTAGTCCCGCTGCAGGATGAAAGCCGACCAGCCGTTTTCGGATCGGGTAAGAGGTTGTTGCTCGATCCCCACCATCTCACTCCGGGCCACCAGGTCCACCGCCCACCGAAGACCACTGCCCGAGCGCCAGCCGAGGTCGACGAAGTAGCCCAGATCCTTGCGAAGGTCCGACTGATCTGGCGCCGTGCGCACGATGCCCCGGATTTCGAGTGACAGCGTATCCCGGTCCGAGGGCCGCCACTGGAAGATCGGCGCGAAATAGATGGGGAGGCCTTCAACCCGGTTGTACGTCCCGCCCAGGGACAGCTTCAGCGTAGTCTTGACGTCGCCGACCTGGAAACTTTTCTCGGCGGCCAGCTCGGCCAGGGGCGTTCGTTCCTCGCGCACACGAAGCAAGCCCTCGCTGTCGCGGTACACCTCGGCGATTTCCGCATAGACGCGGCCGGTGCCCCGGTGGAGGCCGCCGGGTCGGACGACCAAATGGCCTCCGACGACGAGGATATCGCCCGACACCGAGCCGCCCGGCTGAATGACGACGTCACCGTTGATGACGGTGATCGGCCCTTCGACGGTGCCGGCGATTCTCAGCGTCCCGCGAAACAGCGCCACGGGGCTCAGGAGCACGGCCCCGGCCGGTACCTCGATGTCGCTGATGAACCGGAGGGTCGTCGTGTCGTTGAATCGCTGTACCACTTCGTCCAATACGCCCGGCGGGAGCGTCCGGCCCGCTGTCGGCGCGACGGCTGGAGCGTCGGGGTTGATCACGATCACACTGTCCTGGGCCTGGAGCCCAGGGGCGACAGACAGGGTCAGGGCGAGGGCGACCCCGAGCATGAGGAACGCCGAGCCGTTGGATCGGGGCAGCACTGGAGACTCAGTCGGAGTGGGCAACGGAGCTGGCCGTGATGCCTAGGCGTTTGAGCCGGCGGTAGAGGTTGCCGCGATCGGTCTGAAGGATGCGGGCCGCCTCGGCCACGTTCCCGCTCGCCTTGGTAATCGCGCCGACGATCAGGGACCTTTCGTAGTCGTCCAGCGCGTCGGTGAGAGAGCGCGACAGTAGTAGAGCCGGCACCGGATCACCCCCATCCACCACGGTCATCGCCAAGGGCAGGACTTGTTGCACCCGGGTGGCGTCGATATCGGGCCCACCAAGGATGGTGAGCCGTTCGATGATGTTGGCCAACTCGCGCACGTTGCCGGGCCAGGCGTACGTCATCATCAACTCCAAGGCGTCCTGGGTAAACCGCGGAGGCTTCCGGGGTCGAATCCGGGTTGCCAGGTGTTCCACCAGGGCCGGAAGGTCCTCGATTCGCTCTCGTAAGGTGGGAACGTGTACCGGGAACACGTGAAGGCGGAAGAACAAGTCCTGCCGAAACGTGCCTTCCGAGACGGCCTGGGTCAGGTCGTGATTGGTCGCGGCAATGATCCGTACATCGACCGGCACGGTCGACTCGCCGCCGACCCGCTCCACTTCGTTGGTCTCCAGGGTGCGGAGCAGCTTGGCTCGGGCCTCGAGACTGAGATCCCCGACTTCGTCGAGGAACAAGGTGCCCCCGCTGGCCAGCTCGAATCGCCCCAGTCGGCGGTCGGTCGCGCCGGTAAAGGCGCCGCGCTCGTGTCCGAACATCTCCGATTCGACGAGATCGCGAGGAATGGCCGCGCAGTTGACCGTCACGAACGGCCCGGTCTGGCGCGGGCTCGCGTAGTGGATGGCGGCGGCGACGAGTTCCTTCCCGGTGCCCGACTCGCCGGTGATCAATACCCGCGTGTCGGTGGGACCCACTTGGGCGATCAGCTCCCGGACCGCCTGCAAGCTTCGGCTGTCGCCCACCAATTCCGTCCGTGGCATCACCGCTTCCCGCAACGCACGATTCTCCGCCCGCGCGAGATACAACTCGATGGCCCCTTCGATCGTGACCAGTACACTCTCGGGACCCAGCGGCTTCTCGAGAAACTGAAACGCCCCTAGTTTGGTGGCGCGTACCGCGTCGGCGATGTTCGCCTTGCCGCTCATCATGATCACCGGTACGTCGACGCCCCGGTGGCGCAGTTCCTTCAGCGTGGAGATGCCGTCCGGACCCGGTGGCATGAGGAAATCGAGCATGATGACGTCGGGCGGGAACCGCTCGGCGGTGGCCAGGGCAGACCCGCTGTTTTCCGCTTCGTGGACCTCGTACCCTTCAGCCCGCAGCAGAGCCGCCAGCATCCGCCGGATGTTGGCCTCATCGTCTACCAGCAGCACTCGTTGAGCCATGGATGGAAGATACTAGCGGCGTGTCATTTTGACATCCATGGTCAGGAAGCCAGGTGGCCTAGGGCTGTGACTCCGGTGGCAGGGCGGGGAGGGTGATGACGAAGGTGGCCCCACCGCCCTGAGTGTCCTCGATACGGATGTCGCCGGAGTGTTGCTCCACCGCCTGCTTGACCAAGGCAAGCCCCAGTCCGGTGCCCTCGGCCTTGCCGGTGACGTAGGGATCGAAGATGCCCGCCCGCTCCGGGGCGGGGATACCCGGGCCGTCGTCGGCCACCCGGACCACCGTGGCCCGGTTCGACCCGTGGACGGAAACCGCCAGATGCCCGGTACCGCCGGTGGCCTCGACTGCGTTGCGCAGCACGTTGCCGAAGGCCCTGCGGAGCGGGTCGTAGTGCCCCACGATCGACGCCTCGGTGGCCTCCAGCATAAGGTCCACGGTCATCGAGTCGGGCACGACCGACCGTACCAGCTCGCCCAGCAACTCGTTGACGTCGATCTCGGCTGGTGGCCCAACGGGTAGCCGCCCAAAATCGGTAAACTCTCTGGCCAGCTGTTCGAGCTGCGCGGCCTCGGCTTCCAGGACCTCCAGCGACTCGGCCTGGTCCGCACCCGCGGTTCGCTGCAGCTGGGCGATGGCGAACCTGATCGGCGTCAGCGGGTTTTTCATTTCGTGCGCAACGCGCCGGGCCACTTCGCGGAACGCTCTGAGGCGCTCGGCTTCGAGTTCCCGGCTCCGGCCGGCCGCCAACTCGCCGGCCATGTCTCTCAGGGCCGATCGCAGCGCCGCGAACTCGGGAGCTCCCCGGGTGGGTGGACCTTCGGGGAGCGGCTGACTCTGCCGGATCCGATCCGTCCAGCCGACCAGCTCGTTGATGGGTCGGCTGAGCTGTCGGGAGAGATGACCGGCGAGTATCATGGACGCGTACACCAGAATGGCGCCGACGATCATGATGGCGATGGCCAGGCCGGTCGAGTAGTAGCCCATGTACACCAGGGACCGTTGCGCTTCCGCCAAGGCTTGGTTCAGCGCCTCTACCTCCGTGGCGAACGCCTGGCGATCATCGGGGGAAAGAGCGGTGGTGTCGACCGACTCGATGACCAGGCGGCCGGCGGTGCCGATCCGCTCCAGGGCCAGGGCGGTCGATCCGGTCGGGCTGGTTGCCTGGAGGGTGAAGGCCCAGCCAACGATGAGGGCGGTCGTGGGGAGGGCTCCGAGGAGGACGAGGATGCCGAGGATGCGGCTGCGGAAGGACAGCGCCATGATGTTTAAAGCTACAGGGTCGTGGGGTAGGGTGATACCGGGATGGTGCGGGAGGGCGACATGATGGTCCGTGAACTGATGGTACAGCGCGTGCGATGATGGCCCGAAGGATGCTATACTTCCGGAGGATGCTATGCCATGGTGCGGCACCTTCTACTTGGACTATGACCAGAAACGACGATCAGGCATTCGATGCCGGGGACGACGAAGTGTTGCCAATGACCAACCCTCGAGTCGTGTTCTGCGCTGTTGAGGATGGCGCCGTTCTGCTATCCACGGCCGATGAGGTCTATTTCGGCCTCAACGAGGTCGGGGTGCGAGTGTGGCAGATGCTCCCGCCCCACCACACGACGGTTCGTCAGGTGTGTGACAGTTTGTTGGAGGAGTACCCTGATGCCGTGGCCGAGGAGGTCTTGGCGGACGTAAGGGAACTGCTCCAGCAGCTGAGAGAGCACGGTCTGGTGCACGCCGCCGCCTAGCCTGCCCGGTCATCGATGGGCCCGCCACACCGTCGAATCACGACCGCATGAGTCAACCCGACGAGCAGGGTCCCCTGTGGCGGATGGTCCGCTTCCATGACCAACCTGTAGTCTGTTCGCGACAATTCAGCCGTTTGCCGCACCGCCCGATCGCTGACTGTGATTGTAACATGTTGTAGTTAAACGTGTTATGTAGCTCGGTGCCGGTTCTGTTGGCAGCCTCCACGGCCCCCTCCTTGGCCCGAACCATGCCGATTGATAACCCGTAACTAGGGGCGCCATGGATGTCGTACCCTTCGTTCCCTTGCCAGATTGATGATCTGCCTTCCCGGGCTTCGGAGTCCCACGATGAAATGGTACCGGATTCCCGCCAAGCTCATCCGTCTGCCCGGCTCTCAGCTAATGGACCTGGCCTTGGCGCAGTGGTCGATCCTGTGGGCGCAAGGTACGGTCTGGATTCGGCCGCGAGGTGAGTTGCTGCTGATGACGAGTGCCACTGCCGGGGATGACTTTGGCGGCAGTGAATCGCGTGCTCGCGCGCTGGACTTGGCCGTTCGCCGGGTGGCCCGCTTCGGAATCCTGCGGCCGCAATGCCTGGTTCGGGCGTTGGCGCTGCATCGATTGCTGACGCGGGCCGGCGTTCGAGGAAGTCGGGTCCGAATCGGTGTTCGGTTGACCGAAGCGGAATTCTCGGCCCACGCCTGGGTGGTGTGGGGCTCGACCGTACTTGGTGACGACCTTCACAGTGTGAGACAATTCGCCGCCATTACCGACGGCCAAGCGGCCACCAGGGCATGAGTAGCATCATCGGACGGTTTCGGGGCCAAGGCGACGACGCGACCTCACGCTTCGAACTCGGACTGAGCCGGTTGGCTCACCGGGGTGCTGAGGACATCGACGCGGTGTCCACTGCCGGCGGGATTCTGGGAGTCACCCGGTACCGGTGGGAGTGTGACAGCGCCATCGCCGGTCCGGCTATGGTGGCCGCTTGCGGGGAATGGGTAGCCGTCACTGACGCCGCCCTGTACTACCAAACGGACCTCCGCCGCTGCCTGCAGCAGGCAGGGGCCTCACTGGAAAGCGGTGCAGCTTCGGCAGCCAGCCTGATCCTGCACGCCTTTCGAACCTGGGGGCCCGATTGCCTGCGGTACCTCGAGGGCGATTACGCCTTTGTCGTTTGGAACCGGGCGACGGACGAAGTCTTTGCCGCCCGGGATTTTGCCGGAAGCCGGCCGCTCTACTGGGCCGAAGTCGGAGGGAGCATCACCGTGACCTCGGGAGTCGAGGCCACGCTTGCCGCCGCGGGACTAGAACGACGGCTCGTCACCGGTGCCCTGGCGAGTAACCTGTCGGGATACCCAGCCTTGGGTGAGGGTACCCACTACCAGGGCGTGTACACCCTCCCCGCCGGTTACTACGTGCATTGGCGGGCCGGTCATACTCGCGAGGTTGCCCGATGGTGGACGCTCCCGTCGGACGGACCAACGCTGCCCGGTGAGGAGGCGGCGCACCAACTCCGTACCCTGTTGGTGAGAGCGGTCGAGGAACGCGCCCTGCCGGGAGATACCACCGCGGTGTGGCTGAGCGGAGGCTGGGATTCCACCGCGGTCCTCGGCGCCGCCCGGCAGACAGGAGGAGCGCACCGCTGGCAGGCGGTGTCGATCAGCTACCCGCCGGACGATCCGGGACGGGAGGACGAGTTGATCGCCGGCGCGGCGGAGTTCTGCTCGGTGCCGGTCGAATGGATCGATTCCGAATCGCTCCCCGTCCTGGCCGAACCGGAGCGTGATCCGTTCGCTCACGCGTTTGCCGGGTGGTTGCGGGGATTGGCGACGACGGCGTCGGAGAGTGGCGCCCGGGTGTCGTTGAGCGGGTACGGCGGGGATCAGTTGTTCCAGACGTCTGACGTGTTTCTGGCCGATCTGGTTCGGCGGGGGCGTTTGGTGGCGCTGGGCCGGGAATGGCTGCATTCTCGATGGCGCGGGGAAGCCATGAGTTTCCTCCGGTGGGCGGTGAAGCCGGCGCTCCCGGCAGGCATCCGGGCCACGGTGGCGTCACTCAGAGGCGGCGATGGCATGAGCAGCCATCTCGACCGGGCCACTCCTCCATGGGCAACCGTGGATTCCGGGGAAGCCGCTGTGGCCGGCGCACTCGCCCTCGTGCCGCGAGAACCGGGTGAAGACCACGCGGCCCACGAAATGCGATGGTACCTGACTGATCGGTACTTCCCGGCCGTCAACTGCGTGGTGGCCGAAGTCGCTCTCGAGTGCGGCACGGAGGTCAGGTCACCGCTGATGGATGAGCGGATCGTCCGGCTGGCGGTGTCCCGGCCGCAAGAAGAACGGTCCAGCAGGGGCGAGACCAAGCGCCTTCTGCGCCAGGCCATGATGGGGTTGCTGCCGGCCGAGACCCTCGAGCCTCGCACGCGGCGGACCGGAACGACAGGCGGCTACTTCCATAGAGGGTTGCGGGTTAATGCCGAGTGGGTCCCGGGGTTGTTCAAGCAGTCACGGTTGGCGGACATGGGGCTCATCCGGCCCGACGTTTTCCTGCGGTGGTGGGAGTGGTTCACCGAAGGAGGAGAAGGGCCGTGGGACGTGGCACTGTGTGCCACGATCCAGACGGAGCGGTGGCTTCAACGAACCGAAAGTCGCGGTAACCCTACCGCCGCTGATTTGACCGCGGCGGCCCACTAGGATGCCGTGGTCAACCACTATCGGCCACTCGGGCCGACACCTTCCCGGGCGGGTGGCTCGGAGTCATTCTTCCACAAGGAGGAGCCTCGATGTACCATAAGCCGAAGGTTGAGCGTTTCGGTACAGTCCGGGAGCTCACCCTAGTGGGCTTCACTGGGGCAACTGATGGGTACACCATCAGTGGTCCCACGACGGGGAATGGGAATAATTACTGCGGGACTGCATCAAACCCGTGTCCCACATCCTCGTAGCCTGCGGGGGGGTAGGGGGCTTGCCCCCTACCCGCTTCTCGCGGTTTCCCTACGTTCTTGCCACAGCCGACTCCCAGCAACCATGATCGATGCCTGACTACGCCGTCTACGGCGGGATCCTTCGTTCCACTATCGACCTGCCGGAACTTCGGCCCGTGGATGAAGCTGCAGCGGAATCGTCCGCTGGAGACCGGGCGTGGTGTTATAGCCAAACTCCCGGGCCCCCACCCGATATGGATCTGACTGAGCTGGGCAAGGAACCCATCTACGGCAGCGTCCACGCCCGGCTCTATCGCTTCGAGGGTGGCTATCGCATCGTCGTCGACGACACCGGTGCTTTCGACGTTACCGACGACGGAACGGCGGTGACCGGGTACCCCCTCGAGACGGCGTGGCCGGATTTCGTACGGGCTCATCTCATCGGCCGTGTCCTGTCGACCGCGATGTATTTGCAGGGAGTGCTCACGTTACACGGCAGCGGGGTCGTCATCGGCGGTCGGGCCGTGGCCTTCCTGGCGCCCAAACACCATGGCAAGACCACCCTGGCCCTGTGTCTGACGCGGGCCGGCGGTTCTCTGCTCACGGATGACACCCTCCCCATCGACGTTCACCGCGCATCCGCCATGGCCGGCGTGCACAGCATGCGGTTGCAACCGGATACTGCCTTGCTTCTCGCGGGAGAGGGAGGAGGGAAGCGCCAGCGCACGAGGGAAGGGAAAGAGATCCTCGATCACATGCCGGATACGTGGAAGCACGAAACCACCGCAGCCCTCGATGCGGTGTATCTGTTGACCCCGGCGGGGGCCTTCACTGATGGACGCGTCGTCGACCGCCAGCCTCTTCCCGGTGCCCCTGCCGCCGTGAGTGTCGTGGGGCATGCCAAGATTGCAGAAATGCTCGGGCATTGGGGGGCGCAGACGCTGCTCGAGCAGGCGGCGCTGCTTACCAGCCGGGTGCCGGTGGCCCTGCCCGCCGCGGGTCGCGGCCCCTGCCGACCTGAAGGGCGGGGTGCAGGGGTAG
>CAJVYZ010000007.1 GCA_913009915.1 uncultured Gemmatimonadota bacterium
GGTGTTGCGCGG
Source organism: uncultured Gemmatimonadota bacterium (assembly GCA_913009915.1). GTDB lineage: Bacteria > Gemmatimonadota > Gemmatimonadetes > Gemmatimonadales > GWC2-71-9 > N074bin45. Next base: position 13 of record CAJVYZ010000007.1, read on the forward strand.
CAACCTGGCCTATGACCGGCGCCTGCCCGAGGGTTTCATCCTCACGCTCGAGGGCATGTACAACAAGGGCATCAACGACTACTTCATCGTCAATCGCAACGTGCCCACGGCCCAAGGGACTGACCAGAATGGCCGCATTGTCTACGGGGTACAAAACTCAACCGGCCGCTCCAACCCGGCGTACTTCAACTCCGCCGTCTACGGCACCGGCAGCTCGGGCGTGTTCGACCTTGGCAATACCAGTAACAACCAGTCATACAACCTCACGGCAGAACTGAGAAAACTGGTGGGCAACAGCCTGGTGCTGACCGGGGCGTACACCTATTCCCAATCCAAGGACGTCCAGAGTTTCACCTCCAGCCGGGCCACGTCCAACTGGCGGTTCGGTCGTGTCAACGCGGGTGATCAGTTTGCCGACGAGCGGACCTTGTCAGCGTTCGACCGGACCAACAAGGTCACCTTGACGGGCACGTACTTGTTCCCGTGGCAGTCGTGGCAGACGCAGCTGTCGTTGACGTACCTCGGCATGTCGGGGACCCCGTACACCTACATCGCCGGCGGGTCCAGCGGCCGTGGGGACCTCAACGCCGACGGCACCAACGCCAACGACCCGATGTACGTCATCCGCGACGCCTCGGATCCCGGCATCCAATGGAACGACCCGGCCGATGCCCAGGCCTACAATACGTTCATCGGCAGTCTCGACTGCCTCAACAAGCAGCGCGGCACCATCATGACGCGGAATAGCTGCCGCAATCCGTGGCAGAATTTCCTCAACATGAACTTGCGGCAGGCGCTGCCGGCCATGGGCAAGAACGTGATCACGCTCGAAATCGGTTTGTTCAATTTCCTGAACCTGCTCAACAGTGATTGGGGTGTCACCAAGAGCGCCGGTGGCGGCGTGTTCTCCACCCAGACCATCGGACGGGTCAGCGACAGTGTCGACGACGGTAGCGGTGTGTTCATTCCCCAGTTCAACTACACCGGTCCCACGAACGATGGCAGCGATCCGTCGACCGACACCTACGTCAGCAATGGCCAAGCCTCGAATTCGTGGCAAGTGATGTTCTCCCTTCGTTACGAGTACGGTGGGATAGGCATAGGATTCTAGGCGAGGGCGATTTTCCAGCAAAAGAGCCCGGCACCGCCGGGCTCTCTTGCTCCCTGCTCCTGGCTCCCAGTTATGTCCTCACCCGCCACAGTAGCACTAGGCCCACGACCAGGAAGACCAAGTTGGGGATCCAGGCCGCCAACCGTGGGGCCACTGTCCCGCTGGTCCCGACGGCCTCGGACAGCTGGATGAACAGCAGGTAGGCCACAGTGGTGCCGAGCGAAATGGCGATGCCGAACGCGGTGCCGGACCGGGGTGAGGTAATGGCCATCGGCGCGCCGAACAGGGCGATGATGAAGCACGCCCCCGGGAGCGCCAACTTCAGGGCCTGTTGCACTTTCAGTTTGTTGGTGTCGTTGCCCGACCGGTCGAGGGCCTCGATGTACCTGCCCAGTTCAGCGTAGCGCATTTCTTCCGTGGCCTTGGGCGCCACCAGTAGGTCCTCGGGCCGCTGAGTCAAGGCGCCCAGGATCATGCTTTCGAAGGCGACTGCCGAATAGACACTCTGGTCGACGATCATGCGGCTGGACCCATGCCACAGGCGCCAGCGGTTCAAGGTCGAATCGAAGGTGGCGCTGTCGGCGGTGATCGCCAGGCCCGGGTACTCGAGGCTGGAACCCGGGCGCTCAAAGATCGCGTGCTGCAGCTGCTGCCTCTGCAGGTCCAGGGTGCGTACCGAGTAAACCCAGCCGTTGTCCCCCCGGAATACGAAATTGTAGCGGAACCGCGTGGGTGGCGGACCCTCCCCCGCCTGGATTTCGACCTGTTTGGCCGATGCCCCGGGTGACAGTTCGCCCACCACTAGTGCCAGGACGGTGGCGGCGGCGCCGGCAAGGAAGATGGGAAACACGATGCGCCGGAAACTCAGGCCCGATGCCTTGGCGGCGGTGATCTCCGAATGCCGGCCCATGGTCCCCACCGTGAACACTGTGGCGAACAGTACCGCGGCCGGCATGACCAGGTAGGCGTTTTCCGGGATGGAATACAAGTAGCTCACCACGATCTCCCGCCACGTGAGGCCATTGCTGAGCAGGCCCCGCAGGTGATCGGTGAGATCGATGAGCACGGCGATCAGGGGGAACCCCAACGCGGTCAGGACGAAGGTCTTGACCCAGGTCTTGAGTACGTAGCGGTCGAGCGTCGACCGGAGGAGCTTCACCTGGGTGCCCGGCGTTGCGGGAAGCGTTGCTTGATGCTGTCCCACAGGTCCGCGAAATCACCACCCCGGGCCGTCCCCGTGTGGCGGGACACCACCAGCATGCCCAGTATGCCGAAGGTCGTGAGCAGGATGTTGGGAGCCCACATCGGGATCCACGGATCCATTCGCCCAAGGTCGCCTAGGCTCTCTCCTGCCGTCAGACCCACATAGTAGATGGCGAACACCGACAACCCGCCTCCGATGACCAGTCCCATCCCACCCCTGGGGAAACGCAACGCCATGGGGATCCCCACCACGACGAACGACAGGCACGCCATGCTGATGGCCCACTTCTTGTGGATCTCGACCAGATACGCATTGGCCCTCCGGCGGGCCACTCTCTCCACGTCGCGGGCGGCGGAGATGTCGGACCACGGGACCAGAGCGACGTTACGATTTGCAACAACTGGCTCGATTTCCGGCTCAGGGTCGACCTTTTTCCTGAAGCGATTCAGCAGCTTCAGCGGGACCAGTGTGTCTTGTGCCATCTCGGTCGCTTCCGCCGTCTTCGGGAGTAGCAGGGTGATGACACCCTGCCAGGCGTCGCAGATGGTTCTCCGGGGTATGGCCGCATTCTGGGGGAGACCGGCCAGCGGCGGCAGCTCCATCAAGGCTCGTAAGTCGCTACGGAGGAACCGGTTACGGTCCTGGCGCGATTGAGCGACGTCGCGGCGGGCTTGCCTGACGATGTCCTGCATCTCACAGGTGGACAACTCGCGGTCGCCTCGCACGGCTTCGGTGGTACCCCGTTCCAGTTGGTTGGACACATTTCGGATCAGAATGGTGTTCATCTGGAAGGCGGTCAGCCGAAAGGCGCGGGAATCGTCGGTCTCGAACTCATGGATTTCTCCTTGGTGGAGCTTGATCGTGAGGTCCAGCTGGTTGCCGGCTACCGCCATCTGGCCGCTATCGGCGTAAATGATTCGAGGCCGATCCTGGCTGGTGAGGTCGTAGATGACCACGTCCTTGAGGCGGCCGCTGTTGGGGTCGATCCGGCTGGACCGGAGGAACAGGCGGGACGGTGGAATCTCGTTCACGATCTGTTCGCTCAGTTCCAGGGTCGGTTTCTTTCTGGCGATGTCGAACAACAGGGTGCGGAGCCGGGCATTGGTGCGGGGCAGGACCTGGTCCACGAAGACGAACGTCCCGGCCGACAGCAGGACGCCGGCAACGATCACCGGAGTCAGCAGTTGGCTGACGCTGATCCCGCTGGCGCGCATGGCGGTGATCTCACTGTCGGCCGATAGTTGGCTGAAGGTGTAGAGTACGGCGAGCAGGACGGCCATGGGCATGGTCATGGCGACGATGAACGGGATGCTGAGCGCGAATACCTCGGCGATCACCAGCCAATCCAGTCCCTTCCCAACCAAGTGGCCGAAACGGCGGGCCACTTGGTTGAGGAGCATGATGCTGGTCAGGGCCATCAGGGCAAAGGCGAAGGGCCCAGCTAGTTGCCGCAGGATATATCGGTGGAGAAGTCCCATAACTCTAACTGTCGCGGTTGTAGCGACTTGGGGCGCTCGTTATATTGTTGCAACCACTCTCCATTGAATCTAATTCACTTATTCCCTTCCGCGTGACACGACTTCTCGTCACTCTTTTCGGCCTGTGCCTGATTCCCGCCACCCTGGCCGGCCAAGGCACCCAACCGGACACCGTGCGTTTTGGGGTTCGGAGGGTCATGGACCGGTCCATTTTCATTCTCAAGGAGCCCCGGGCGTTGCGGTCGCCATGGCTTGGTATACCCCGGCGGTCGCCGGCCCAGGCCGGCCAGGCTTGGGCCGAGCGAGTGAGCGCCCGGCTGCGGCGCGAGCAGGTCGTGCGAGCCAACACCCAGCTTCTATCACAATTATACGGGCGCATGGCGTTTGCGGTTGCCGACTCGGCCGACCGGGCCGCGGGCCGGCGGGGGGTGTTGGGTCTCGACCCGCGCTATGCCGATTTGAGTCTGGACGCGCAGGCCCGGTTCGAACTCAGGACCGACCGGATCAAGAACGAGCGCTGCACCACCGCTGAGGCCCTGAGGGCCGACTCGGGCTGCCGGGCCAAGTTCAAGGCGCCCAGACTCGATACCGAATTCAGTGCCCTGGCCGGCGGCGTCATCGCCGAGCGGGTCCACATCAACGTCGATTGGGACTCGCAGCGGGAGCTCGACGCCACCAACACCATTCAGGTGTTCTACCAGGGACTGGAGGACGAGATCATCCGGCGGATCGAGGTGGGCACGGTGAGTTTCCAGCCTCCGCCGTCCCGGTTCATCACCTCGCAAATACCCAGCAACAACTTCGGCGTCAACGCCAGCTTCGAGGTGGGCCCGTGGGGGATTCAGGCGTTGGTGGCCACTCAGGAGGGTAGCGTCGTCAACGAACGACGATTCACCATCGGCGCGACCGCCAGCGAACCGCAGGACCGTGCGTTGCGTGATCTGGACTTCGAATCCAACCGGTTCTTCTGGGTGGTCGACCCGACGGTAGTGCCGGGTTATCCCGCGGTGGACATCCTGAATCTGGCTCAACTGGAGCAGATACCTACCGACGTCCTCCCCAGCCAGGTGCGACTCTATCGTTTCAGGCCGCGCGCCGGCCAGGGCGCCGCGGATCCCAACCTGGGCGGGATCAACGCTTTCGGCGTTCGCGGTGGCAGCGAGCCTGGTCTCGGTGCCCGGTGGGAGCTGCTGATTCAGAATCTCGACTACTACCTCGACCCCAGCGGCCTGTGGTTCGTCCTCAATACCAAGCTGGCATCCGACGAGTATATCAGCGTGAGCTACCTCACCACGGGAGGGCAGCAGGTCGGCACCTTCCCGGACCGGGACCGGGGTCTGGGTCCCAATCAGGAATACCTTGATACCCTCCAACTGGTAGGAGCCCCGCAGACCCTGTTCGGACAATCGATTTTCCTGCGGGAAATGCGACACATCTACCGCATCGCGGGAACCGATCTCAACAAGAGCACGCTCACGGCGGCGCTCACGCTCAACCGTTCCGAGCGGCCATTGAGTGGCGGCGCAGACACCTACATCGCGTTGCTGGGGTTGGCCCTGCCGACGGACGCCAACATCCTCGACATCGAGAACCGGGTGTTTCCCCGTGACCGGGATGCCGGCGCCACGACGTCCGTGGGGGAGTCCTATATTGTGTTCCCCCACCTCACCCCCTTCGCCGATGGGACCAAACTCTCCACCGCCCAGGAGCGGCAGGACTCGCTCTACCGAACCCCGACCTACCTGGTACTCGGCAGTCAGGGGCCGCCTACCAAGTACGCGTTTCGTCTGCAGTACGAGGCCGCCGGTGGCAGTGATCGATCACAGGTAAGTCTGAACGCCCTGAGCGTGCAGGAGGGGACCGATCGGCTGGAGCTCAATGGACGGGTGCTGGAGCGGGGGATCGACTACGAGATCGACTACGCCCTGGGGGTGGTCACCTTCCTCGATCCCGACATTCTTTTCGGGAGCGGGACCGCCCAGTTGGTGGCCAGGTTCGAAGAGCGCGGGTTCTTCGCCATTGCGCCGACGTCGGTGTTCGGATTGACAACCACTTACTCCCTCGGTGACGTGGGAGCGATCAATTTCATGGGTCTGTACCAGCAGGAGCAGTCGGCGTTCACCCGGCCGCCCCTGGGGTTCGAGCCGACGGCCAACTTCATCGGCGGGGTGACGACCCAGCTTCGATTCCGCCCGACGGGCGTGACGCGATTCCTCAATTCCCTGACTTCTACCCCCGCCACCGCTCCCTCCATCCTGGACCTCAACGCCGAGTTTGCGCTGTCGCGACCCGTGGCCAACCGGATTGGCGAGGCCTACATCGACGAATTCGAGGCGGATGCCGGGTTCCGGATATCCATGGGCGAGGCGCGGTGGGCACCGGGGAGCATTCCCAACCGGACCGATGGGCTATCGCTGCCGGGATTCGGCGTGACCTTCGACACCACCGACGCGGTCCAGATGTCGTGGCAGAATCTCATTCTACGTGGCGGGGCAGTGGCGCAGGTGTTCCCCCAGGACATCGATCCCGGCATCGTCATCGCCGGGACGGGCGAGAGTCAGGAGACGGTGCTCTATCTGACGTTTCACGCCGACACGGCTGGGGGTATCGTCCGGTCGGACAATTCGTCGCTGTGGTCGCGACCGCAGCGGAACGCGGCCCGGTTCCGGCCACTGGTCATCTCCCTCAGCAATACCGGCATCGACCTGTCGAACAACCAGTTTCTCGAGTTCTGGATGTTCACCGACTCCCGGTTTACCGCTCCCGAAGACGCCGGTATCGAGTTCATCTTTGATCTGGGCACGGTCAACGAAGATGTTCTCGCTCTGGCCCCCGACAGCCTGACGATCACCGGGGTCGACTCGTCGTACACCGGAACCCAACACGTCGGCGTGGGGCGGCTCGACACCGAACGAGGGGTCACCGGCATCTTCAACGCCCAGACCGACGACGTGGGCATCCTGGGCGATCGGCCGGACTCGATCCTCATCGTGGGACAGGGTCTTACCTTCGATCCGGCACTGTGTCAACGGACGCTCACCAGCGCAGTCGAGGTGTTCCCCTGGGGCGATCTCGAGGTGCAGTGTTCCAACGGCAACGGGATCCTGGACACCGAAGATCTCAACGGTGACGACGTCCTCAACTTCAACGCGGCCAACGTCGCGGACAACGTCTTTCGCTGGGTGTTCACACCCGCCGAGCTGGGGCGCTTTTTCGTCCGCAACGGCCGGGTCACCAGCATCGGTCGCTGGAGCCTTTTCCGGATCCCTCTCGACTCTCCTGACCAGGTGCTAGGCGTTCCCAACGAACGGCTGGTACAGGACCTCAGGCTTACGGTGGCCGGGCCCACCAGTGATGTCGATTCCGTCGTGCGCTGGGGCTTCGCCCGGATGAAGCTCACCGGGGCGCCCTGGATCAGGCTGGCGGACGCACCGATCGACGGGATCTCCGGCAGCACCGCCAACCCTACCGGAGAGGTGGTGGTCACCACCATCTCGACGACGGACAAGGCGCTGGGGTATGTCCCGCCGCCGGGTGTGACCAACGCGGGTAACAGCAGCGGCACGTCGGACGATCTGGGAACGGAGATCAACGAATCTTCGTTGCGGATCTATACCTTCGACCTGATCACTGGCGAGGCGTTGCAGGTGGACCAGCGCGTGGAGGCCGTCGACCGCTTCGTCGCCGGACCTCAAAACACGCTGAGCTACGGTGATCTGCGGGTGTGGTTCCGAGGCCGGGGCTCCGGTTGGGATGAGGGCGACCTCGAAGCGTTCCTGAAGATGGGGAGCGACGACAACAACTTCTATCTCTATCGGACCCCGGCGAGTACCACCAGTTGGGAGCCGGAGGCGGTCATCGATCTCGACGTTTGGCGGGAACTGCGCAGCCAGGTGGAAGTGCAGTGGTTGCAGGGACTCCCGCCGAGCGGGGCGGGGCAGTGTGGCATGGGCGATTCCACGGCCTACGTTGCCTGCAGCGGACCGTACCTGGTACAGGTGGCCGATCCGGGTATCAACCCACCCAACCTGGCTGCCGTGCAGCAGATATCGGCCGGCATTCTCAGGGTCGCCGCCACCACGGTCATCGATACGGCCGAGTTGTGGATCGACGACATCCGGCTGACCCGGCCGGTGAACCAGGTCGGTACCGCGCTGGCCATCGACGGCCGGTTGAGTGCGTCCGATGTGGGCGACCTGACCTTCGGGTTTACCCGGCGCGGTGGCCAGTTCCGGCAACTGGGCCAGGATCCCAGCTTCCAGACGACCAACAACTTGAACGTCTCCTCGACGCTGCGGCTCGACCGGTTCCTGCCGCCGGGGCTCGGGTTATTTGTTCCTACCACGATCAGCTACGCCCGCTCGTCGACGGATCCACAACTGGTTGCGGGAACCGACATCATCGCCAGCGACCTCGACGGACTGCGAAAGCCGGAATCGTGGTCCACCAGCTTCTCGATGACCGTGCGCCGGAGCCGACAGGGTACCGGTTGGATTACCCGCGGGTTGGTGGATCCGTTGGCGTTCACCGGAAGCTTCACTAGCGGACGGGCGCGGCGGGAGTTGTCCCAAACCGCCAACTCGAGCCGGAACCTGGCCCTCAGCTACAACCTCACACCCGGCTCAACCAGCTTCAGCCTGGGTCTCGGCGGACTGATCGGAGGGCTCCCGGACTGGTTCAGCGGGAGTGAGGCGGGCGTCGGACTCCGCGACGCCAGGATCTCGCTCGCGCCCCGAAACGTGCGGTTCAGCAGCCGGCTAGGCCGCGACCAGACGGACTTCACCACCTTCCTGGTTCCAGTGGAACTCCCGAGTGACAGCAACTTCAGTCCGGCTGTATCGCTGTCCCACCTGTGGGTGAATTCCGCCGGTCTAACCTGGCAGCCGTTGGGACTGTTGACGATGAGCGGTGATCTCAGCAGCACCCGGGACCTCCGCCACTATGAGGATTCGACCTCGATCGGCCGGTTGACCTCGCTGTCCCGCCAGAGTTTCCTCGGCCTGGACGTCGGCGTAGAGAAATCCAGGACGATGTCGACCCAGATGTCGATCACGCCGCGCATCAACTCCTGGCTCCGCCCGCGGTACGTTACCGGGAGCACGTTCGGACTGAACCGCGACCTGACGACCCGGAATCCGGTTCGGGTCGACGGCGATACGGCCGGGTCCTTCGTGCTCCCCCAGACCTACAACAACAGCCACACCCGCGAGCTGGGGGCGGCGGTGAACCTGGCGCGGCTGGTGCAGTCCGTATTCGGCGACAGCAGCGGTGTCACCTCAGTATTTGCCCGGGCGCGTCCGTTGGATCTGAGCACCCGGGTTGTCAGGTCGTCCATCTTCGACCTGGCCACGTTCGATCCCAGCGTGGGGTACCGGCTTGCACTGGGTGGGTTGGACGAGTTCCTGGCCCAGGGAGGTCAACTGGCCCGCGGGGCTCGGGAAGTGATCACCGACCGAATCTCCACCGGCGCGACCTTCCCTATGGGTATCAGCGCCCAGTTGACCTACGGCCTGGTGCGCACGGTCCAATTCACTCGGGTGGGGGCGGAATTTCTGGAGACCCGGATCCGGGCGAAGGAGTGGCCCGTCGGCAACGTCCGGTGGAACACCTCCGTCGTCAGCGGCCCGATCGCGCTCATCGGAATGGGCCTGGTGTTTCGCCGGACGGAAGGGACGACAGTCACGCCCCGAGCCGACGGGGGTCAGGCCTCGCTCCGGCTCAACAAACTGAAATCGTTGTCGCCCAATATGAATCTTGCGTTCAGGAATGGCCTGACGCTCACCGCGGGATATTCGTTGTCCAACAACGAGATCCTCAACAACGGGAACACCACTCTGGTCGAGACCAGTCAGCTCAACGGCACCCTGTCGTATTCGTTTCCGCTTCCCCGGTCCATCAGCAGCCGGCGGAGACTGGTCCGGACCTCGCTGACCGCCCTGACCTTCACATCCACCAGCTGTCTCCAACGGCCTGGTGAGGCCGAGTGCCTTACCATCAACGACATCCGACGACAGGAAATCGACGCCTCACTCGACACCGACGTCTCGCAGATCCTGCAGGGCGGGCTCTCACTCAGCTATTCCATCAACGATGCGCGGCACATCGATCGCAAGACATCCCAGATCATCATCAGTTTAAGTTTCAGTCTCTCGCTCTTTGCCGGAGATTTCCGGTAGGGCGCACTCATCGGTATTGGAGCCGACATGGGGTCGTTGAAATCCGTTCTGTCCATCGCCGCCTCGCTCCTGCTCGCCTGCCAGGGCGAGCAAGCGCCGCCGCGTCCGTTCGATGGGGCTCAGGCCTTCTCCTATGTCGAGTCCCAGTTGGCCTTCGGGCCGCGAATTCCCGGAACCCCGGAACACCAGGCGGCGGGGCATTGGCTCGACAGCCTAATGCGGCAACGGGCGGATGCGGTCGTGCTCCAGGACTGGCTGCACGTCTCGCGCGAGGGAGACTCTCTCCCGATGCGCAATGTCCTGGGACGGTTCAATCTGGACGCACCCACCAGGATCCTGTTCCTGGCCCACTGGGACACCCGACCCAAGGCCGATGGCCCGAAGTCGTCCGACCCAAACGCCCCCGTGCCGGGCGCCAATGACGGTGGATCAGGGGTCGCCGTGCTCCTGGGCATCGCCGACGCGCTACGAGCCCTGCCTCCCTCGACCGGCGTGGATCTCCTGTTGGTGGACGGTGAGGACTACGGTATCTTCGCCGAAAAAGACGACGTGCTGATCGGCTCGAAATACTTCGCTGACCACCCGCCCGATGGGCCCACCCCTCGCTACGCCATCCTGTTCGATCTGGTGGGCGACCTGAACCAGCGATTCCCTAAGGAGGGTAACTCCCTCATTGGGGCGCCCGATGTGGTGAAGGAAGTGTGGGATGCGGCCCGCCAAATCGGCTATGGGCACGTTTTCGTGAACGCCACGGGCCAGGCGATCATCGACGATCACGTGCCGTTGCAACAGGCCGGTATTCCGGCCATCAACATCATCGATTTCGACTACCAGTACTGGCACACGCCGGAAGACACCATCGACAAGATCAGCGCCGCCAGCCTGCAGGCGGTCGGTGAGGTGGCTCTGGAAATGGTCCGCCTGGAGGAGAGACGGAACTGACGGGAGGAGTATGAAGTCTGAGGCTTGAGGCCTCTGGGGGAGGTGGCAGTAGGGGAGTTTGTTCTGCAGGTTTTTGCGCCGCTCGGCAACCCAACGAGCCGGACCTACGGGGCATTCCGCCCCAGATTATATCAATGCGCAATAGCGAGCGACGGTCGGTACTCGTGATGATCGGTCTCGCGGTTCTGGGCCACGGGATCAGGCTCGCAATCTCCGATCCCGGCGATCCTCCGGGGGCGGTTAGCCTCCTCCCGGCGCGGGACAGTGCTTCCCTGGGAGCCCACCGGGACAGGGTTGCCCGGCTGATGCGCCCTCTGGCACAGGGCGAGCAGGTAGATTTCGATCGGGCTTCCGTCCACGAGCTGGTGCGCCTGCCGCGGGTCGGCCCCAGCGTGGCCAAAGCCATCATTGCCGACCGGGAGCGGCGGGGGCCGTTTGGAAGCCTGGCGGGCCTGGACCGGGTTGCCGGCGTGGGTCCGGTGCTGTTACGGGCCGTGCAGCCGTTTGCGGCCTTCTCCGGCCATCCGTCTGCCGCCGGGACGGATGGGAACTCGGCCGAGGAGGTCAACGTCAACCGGGCCACCGTGGATGAGCTGCGGACGCTCCCTGGCATCGGGCCGTCTCGGGCAGCCAAACTGGTGGCTTATCGCGAAGTGCATGGGCCCTTTGCGACCCTCGAATCGTTGGCCGATGTTCCCGGTATTGGCCCGGGGACCGTAGCCCGGTTGCGCGGCCGTGTCCGGTTGCGCTAACTGCTTTGGTTTTGGCAACATAGCTTTGTGAGGGCTGGGTGGGCGGGGCCCCGTGCAACCGATGGCACGATCTTGGCGACGGACCACCCGAGATCGGTCGACGTAGGGAGTCGGCCGGATGACCGGGGCCCGGCACTGCGACGGGTCGGCGTCCCGGGGTTTCCTCGACAACCTGGATAGCCATGACGACAACGGCCACAGGCGGTGACCGCCTAGGCGAGATTCTGATTCAGGAAGGACTGCTCACTGAAGAACAGTGCAGGCAGGTCCTGTCTGAGCAGGGGTCGTCCGGCCATCGTCTCGGGTATCTGCTCGTCAAACAGGGCCTGGTGGAGGAGAACGCCATCACCAAGGTGTTGGCGCGCCAGTATCGCATGCCCGCGGTGGACCTGTCGCGATTCGAAGTCGACCCCCACATCTCCAAGCTGATTCCATCGGACATGGCGCTGAAGCACACGGTGCTGCCACTGAAACGGGAGGGGCGGACCCTGACCGTGGCGATGGCCGATCCGACCAACCTGGGGCTCATCGAGGACCTCAAGTTCATCACCCGGTACGATCTATTCCCGGTCATTGCCGGGGAATACACGCTCCGCAACCTTATCGAGAAACAGTACGAAACCGAGGATCAGCAACTCAGCGACATCCTGAAGGATATGGAGGAGGAGGACATCGAAGTCCTCGAGGAGCAGGAAGACGAGGTTGCGACCCAGGCGCAGATCGAAGATGCGCCGGTCGTAAAGCTCATCAACGGGTTCCTCATTGACGCGGTCAAGCGGGGCGCCAGTGACATCCACATCGAACCGTTCGAGCACGAACTGCGGGTGCGGTATCGGATCGACGGGGCGTTGCTGGAAGTGATGCGGCCGCCGATCAAGATGCGGGCGGCCCTGACCTCCCGCGTCAAGATCCTGTCGAACTTGAACATCGCCGAGCGGCGGTTGCCGCAGGATGGGCGGCTCAAGCTCAAGATGGGTAACCGGGTGATCGACTTCCGTGTCTCGACGCTTCCGGTGTTGTTCGGCGAAAAAATAGTGCTCCGTATTCTCGACAAGGGGAATCTGACTCTCGACCTGTCGACCTTCGGGTTCGAGCCGAAGGCGGAAACAGATCTGATGACCGCGATCGCCAATCCATACGGGATGGTCCTGGTCACTGGGCCTACCGGATCGGGCAAAACGACGACGCTCTATTCGGCCTTGTCCCAGATCAACAACATCGACGTCAACATCATGACCGCCGAGGACCCGGTCGAGTATAACCTGCAGGGAATCAACCAGGTGCAGGTCCGCCCCGATATCGGCTTGACGTTCGCGTCCGCCCTGAGATCGTTCCTCAGGCAGGATCCGAACATCATCATGATCGGCGAGATCCGGGATCTGGAAACCGGCAGTATCGCCATCAAGGCGGCGCTCACGGGCCACCTGGTGTTGTCGACACTGCATACCAACGATGCACCCAGCACTGTCACCCGCATGATCGACATGGGGATCGAGGCCTTCAACGTGGCGAGCGCGGTGAACCTGGTGGCGGCCCAACGACTGGTCCGGCGAGTGTGCAAGCAGTGCAAGCAGGAGGTCACCTACGATGAAGCCGAACTTCGGGCGCTGAGCAGCGACATCCGCGCGCTGAGTGACTTTACCTTCATGCGGGGTGAGGGCTGCGACGCGTGTGGCGGCACGGGATACGCGGGCCGCGCCGGACTGTACGAAGTAATGGCCATGTCGCCCGACCTCAGGAAGCTCATCCTGCAAGGGGCGTCGGTGGCCGATATTCGAGACAAGGCCATCGAAGAGGGCATGCTCACACTGCGGATGGATGGACTGAAGAAAATCGAACGCGGGGTCACCACACTCGAAGAATTGGTCAAGGAGTCGGCGGAATGACCTTCAATTTACGGGCGCTTCTCGAGGAGATGATCGAAAAGGACGCCTCGGACCTGCACATCACGGCGGGGGAGTGTCCCAAGCTGCGCATCGATGGCAATATCTTGAGCTCATCCTTCGTCGAGCCGATGACGCCAAAAGATACGCTGCAGATCGCCTATTCGGTGTTGACGGAAAACCAGAAGAAGCGATTCGAAACCGAAGACGAACTGGACTTCTCGTTCGGCATCCAGAACCTGGCACGCTTCCGCGGGAACTGCTTCAAACAGCGTGGCTGTGTCGGCATGGTGATCCGTATGATCCCCTTCCAGGTGCGGACCTTCGAGGAGCTGGGTCTCCCACCGGTCGTCGCCAAGATGTCGAGCCGTCCGCGGGGGCTGGTACTGGTGACGGGTCCGACCGGATCCGGGAAATCGACCACCCTGGCGGCGATGATCGACAAGATCAACAAGGAACGGCAGGGACACATCATAACGGTGGAAGACCCGATCGAATTCATCCACCGCCACCAGTCTTGCATCGTCAATCAGCGCGAAGTAGGCACGGACACGAAGAGCTTCGCCAACGCACTGAAGTACGCCCTAAGGGAAGACCCGGATGTCATTCTGATAGGCGAGATGCGCGATCTCGAGACCATTAGCGCCGCGCTGACCATTGCGGAAACCGGGCACCTAGCCCTGGCCACGCTTCACACCAATTCAGCCGCTGAATCGATCAACCGGATCATCGACGTGTTCCCGCCGACCCAGCAGTCACAGGTCCGCGCCCAGTTGGCCTTCGTGCTCGAGGGCGTGATTACCCAGACGCTGCTGCCGCGGGCCAAGGGCCGCGGGCGGGTGATGGCCGTCGAGATCATGGTGGCAACGCCGGCTATTCGGTCACTCATTCGTGACGACAAGATCCATCAGATCTACTCGGCGATGCAGTCAGGCAAGAAGCATGGCATGCAGACGATGAACGACTCGCTGTACAATCTCTACGTCCAGCGGGAAATCCTCATGGAGGAAGCGCTAAGGTGTTCGCCGGATCCTAACGCACTCATGCGCATGGCAGGACAGACGCCGGTGGAAGAGCAGGATTTCATGAACGTTGATGACAAGAACGCCCGCCCGGCGTATCGCTGATCGAAGGAGGTCGCCCCATGCCACTTTTTGAATACACCGCCAAGAACGCCCAAACCGGCCAGATCATGAAGGGCCAGCGTGAGGCGCAGTCACAGGACGACGTCGTCCGGTATATCCGCAACAACCGGATGATCCTCGTGAACATCCGCGAGGCCCCCAAGACAGATCGGAAGAGCGTCGTGTAGGGAAAGAGTGTAGATCTCGGTGGTCGCCGGAGCATTAAAAACAA
>CAJVYZ010000008.1 GCA_913009915.1 uncultured Gemmatimonadota bacterium
GGGTTCTCCCTGGACGGGGAACTGACCATCCTCAGGGGCAAGATTCCTTCCGAGCTGCGTGAGGTGGCCATCGAGGGACTGGTCGACGCCGTGATGTCGGGAGCCACCGTCCACCGCCAGCAACACCACATACGAAGCGCCCTGGAAGAGCTGGGTGAACTCTACCGCAGGTCAGGTGGCACCCTGGAACAAGCTGAATCCGCCGCGATCAGGACAACGCTTGCAGGACAGCTCGCGGAAGTCGACGACTGGGAGGTGTTCCTGCAGACGCCCTTGGTGCTGAACCCGGCCAAGATAGTGCCCCCGGCCACCCGCAAGGCCCTGAAGGCGTTGCCCGACAAGGTCCACCTCCTGGGGGATGTGGTTCCGCTAGACTACGATCTCGAAGGGGCAACGCCGGTCGTGAGGTTACGGCTGAGGGAGGGGCAGGCACGGCGTCTCCGGCCGAGGGATCTACCGGAGCTCGACCGTCCGCTGCGCTTTACCGTGACGCGCGGGCAGGGTCCAGCGGTTCGGGCCCGCTCGCTGGAGGAACTACAGCGGGCGCTCAAGAACCTCCCGGCCAAGGGCCGCCACCAGCGGCATCGTCCGCCCCGAAGAAGACGGCGACGGTAGCTCGGGGCGGTACCGGTTCAGAGAACCGACAGCCAGGTCTGATGGAAGGCCTCGTGCACTCGGTCCGGCTCATCTCCTCGGACCAGTGCCAGTTCGAATCCATCAAGGGCGGCATCGATGGACCGGACCACCGGCTCCTCTACCGATTCCAGGCCGAACGCTTCGGTGATGGCCGCAGCCAAGCGGTCGAGGTAATCGGCCGGGAGCCGAGCCGCCCCACGCACCGGGGCACTGGAATGGCCCAGCAGGCTGAGCCAAGCCCTGGTGCGGCCGCTGGAGGCCGTCGTGGCGAGGATGCTCCACAGGTCATCGAGCGCTTCGGTGCCGCCGGTGCCCAAGGCGCCGCGTCGGTCCTCGGCCCTGATCCTGGCCAATTGGTCAGCCACGGTACAGAGGAGCTGTTCTTTGGTCTTGTGATGGTAGTGCACCAGGCCTTTGGCACAGCCGGCCTGGTCGGCGACTGCGGAGACGGTCCATTGCTCCAGGCCATCTTGGATCAAGATATCGAGCGCGGCGCCTGAGATTTGTTCCTTGAGCAATTCGTCCTCTCCTGACTGACTGTACAGTCAATTTAGAAGGGCCTTCTATCGGTGCAAGCCCTGGTCAACGTGGTGTTGGTCCTCGTGCAAGTCATGTTTGCCAGCATGGCGATCGCCGGGAAATTGGTACTTCCGGAAATCCCCCCGCAGGCTCTGGTAGTGATTCGGGTCGGGGGGGCATTCACAGTATTGTTTCTGGCCTATTTGACCACCGGCCGGGGCCGGGTGCGGAGCGGCCGGGACTGGGTCATGCTGGCGGTCATAGGGCTCCTTGGTGTTACCGCCAACCAGAACCTGTTCCTCATGGGTCTGGAGCGGACTACTGCCATAAACGCCAGCATTCTGGTAACGACTGTCCCCATTTTCACCGTGCTCTATTCTGTCTTGGGCCGACAAGAGCGCGTCTCGGCCTCCAAGATTGGCGGCATCGCCATAGCGGGACTGGGCGTGGTGTACCTGATCGGCCCGGATCGGGTATCCTTGGCCCCCAACTTGGCTGTGGGCAATGCATTAGTGGTCATGGCCATGGCGTGCTACGCCGGATTTCTGGTGCTGACGAAGCCCTTACTGCGCCGGTACGATACCCTGACGGTGATCGTCTGGGCCATGTTTTTCGGGCTGCTGGGCACTCTCCCGGTGGGACTTGCCACCCTGTCCCGAGTGTCTCCCACCGAGGTACCCGTTGGTATCTGGGCTTTGGTTGCCTACATAGTCCTGGTACCGACCATTGGTGCATTCTTCCTGAGTGGATGGGCTCTCAAACGATCATCCTCCCAGTTGGTAGCGGCGTTCATCTACCTCCAGCCGTTGGTTACAGCCTCCATCGCCCCGGCGGTCCTCGAGGGTGAGCGTATCACCCCACGAATGATCGTTGCCGGACTGGCCATTTTCGCCGGACTCGGCTTGGTGATAATGGGCGAGGTAAGAGGGGGCAGTATGGCACCAGGGTAGGGCCTGCCCTCGCTGCTCCCGCTGCCCTCGCTGCCCCCGCCTAGGGTCGGCCTTGTGTGGCCGACCCGGTCATGGTACGTCTCTCTATGAAACCCCTGTCACTTATTGGCCGTATACCCTGGTATGACCATGACCGAACAGCCACCGAGCCCGTCCAAGCCCTCCCTGTTTTCGCCGCTGGCCAAGTCGCTCCTCGACGGCTTCAGCGAGGGCGTGTTGGTGTTCTCTGCCGAAGGGGAAGTCATCTACGCCAACGATCCAGCGATTGAAGCGTTGGAGGGCGCCGACCTGTCGCTGGATTCCGAGGATCTGCAGCCACGTCTCGCGGCGATCGGGGGCCGCTTGCAGCCGCTTCGAATCGGCAACATGGACCTCGGGGAAGCGATGTTCATCCCGGGGGTCACCGGCCCGACCACCTTGGCCGGTCGGGAAAAGGACGCCATTCTGAAGTCTCTCGAGATGCACAATTGGCGGTTGGCTGACACGGCCAAGTACCTCGGCATCAGCCGGACGACGCTGTGGCGCCGCCTCAGGGCATACGGGCTTCACCGGGACGGTCGCAGCAAATGGGCATCTCCGCAGTCGCGGTCCTAGCCCTCTCCCTTCAGGCTACCGGCCAGCTTCCCGACTCCACTTACGCGAACGAGGCGACGCGGAATCTGATTCTGCGTGCCCAGGCCAGGCATCGGGCCCAGGATTCGGCGGTCACCGACTACCGGGCCCGGCTTCGCTACCGCATTTCCTTTTCCCTCGGCCGCCGCCGCTGGGCCCGGGTGCCCGTGGCGGCGGTTGAAGAACAAGAAGCCATCGTGCAGTGGCAACTCCCCAACGATGTGCGGGTCGACATCGTCGGGCGGCGGTCCAAGGCGCGCAAGGAAGGCTGGCAGATCAATTCGGTGATGGACCATCCGTGGTTCTTCCCCCGCAACGTAGGCGACTCGGTGTCGTTCTTCGGGAGCGAGTTTCCCGAGCGTGCCGCACTTCACCCGCTGGCGTCGGATGGGCCGGTCTGGTACCGCTACGCTCTGACCGACAGCGTCAGGTTGTTTCTTCCCTCGGGCCGGGAACTGCGCGTGCTCAAGGTCGAGGTCGTCCCCCAGGGGGAGGGGCTGGCCTTGATCGTGGGCAACATGTGGCTGGACGGGGCCACCGCCCAGGTGGTTCGGCTCACGTTTCGGTTCGTCGGAACGGGGCTGTGGGACATCGCCGACGATGGCGACGGCGACTTCGCAACCAGCAAGGCCAATCAGATCATCAATCGCATCCTGAGCGTCGACGCCGACATCGAATACTCACTGCAGGACGGCGAGCACTGGATGCCGTACCGCCAGGTCCTGGCCGGCAGGGTGCAGATCCCGATCGTCTCCGACATCGTGATCCCGTTCGAGGCCACGGCGACGTTCGACGAGTACCAGATCAACACCGGTCGCCGGATACTGTTCACCGTGCCGGATCCCGATTCGGCTGAGGCCCGCCAGGCGCTCAAAGATCGGCGAGAAGAGATTCGGGCGGCGCGGCGGGACGGCGAACGGTACTACGACGACTCCACTCGGACGGTCGATTACACGGGATACTGGGCCGGGGGACGCTACCAGGTGCATCGGCCCCCGGTCGATTCCCTTGAGCGATATGCCGGCTGGACCGACTCGTTGACGCTCGATCCCGATCCTCAGGACGATGAGCGCATGCGCCAAGCCGAGGCGGAAGTGGCGCGCTTGGCGGAAACCCTTTCGGGTACCATGACGGGTGTGCCAAGCCGGGGCATAGCCTACGAACGGTTCGCCGACATCCTCCGCTTCAACAGGGTTCAGGGATTGTCGGTCGGTCTCGGCTATCAGGTGAAGGTGCCGTGGATGTCGTTCACCGACGCCCTGGGAACGATTCGGTTCGGTATTGCCGACACGCGCGTTAACGGAAAACTTTCGCTCATCAGGGACGCACCGGGAGGCCGGGTAACGGTCAGCGCCTACCGCGAGGTGGCCGAGGTTGACCGGTTCTTCCGTATCGGCACCCTCGGTAATTCGGTCAACGCAGCGTTCACCAGCAACGACTACGCCGATTACTATCTGGCTACGGGTGCCTCGGTCGGCTTCGAGACGTCCATCACTCGCGATCTGCAACTGGCGCTGTTCGCCCGGGTGGAAGATCAGCAAAGCGTGACCCGCGAAGTCGGTTCGGGCCTGAACGGCTTGTGGAGCGACAACCAATTCCAGGACAACCCGCCGGTGTCCCAGGGAACATTCGGGGTGGTGGGCTGGCGGTTGGACGGGACAGCGGGGATGGCCTCGTGGCGAGCGGCCACTGACGCTTTTCTGGGCTCCACCCTCGCCGTCGGGCGGCTATACGGGTCGTGGCGCCAACCGCTGCCGGACGTCACCAGGTTGACCTTGGCGCTCGAAGGCGGTGTCTCGACCGCGGACGACATCGCCCAAGCGCAATTCCGCCTGGGAGGCCAGCAGTCTGTGCGTGGGTTCCCCTACGGTTTCAAGCTCGGCCAGGCGTTCTGGGCCTTCAGGGCCGATTGGGCGCCCTTGCGCGGCACGGTCCGCCCGGTGCTGTTCATCGATTCGGGGCAGGCAGGGTCCGTGTCCGGTCTGGGGAACGAGTCGCTCCTCGTCGGTGGCGGGATTGGGGCCTCGTTCTTCAACGGATTGGTACGCTTCGATTTGAGCGGGCCGTTCGCCGGCGGCGAAGGGGAAGGCGTCCGGTTCGATATTGTCTTCGGCGCCCTTCGCTAGTCCGATCCTCCCTGGCCGGCGGGCTACCGCGCCGACGGCTCTCGCCCTACCTTCACCCCTCATGACTGCCCAGCCGTTTCTCATCGACGAGCGGGTCCGCTGGTCCGACGTGGACGCCGCCGGGATCATCTTCTACGGCTCTTACGTCCGGTTCTTCGAACTGGCGGAGACCGAACTATTCCGGGCGGCCGGACTGACCTACGGATCGATGTTCGACGAGTACGACATATGGCTCCCCCGGGCCCAGGTCCATGCCGATTTCCATTATCCGGCGCGCCTGGACGATGTGCTTCAGGTTGCGGCGTATATCTCCCGGGTGGGAAACAAGTCGATCACCATGCAATTTGACGTGATGTTGCTCGGCTCGAATCGGTTGGCCGCCGATGGTCACCTGGTGCTGGTGAGCACGGATCGCAAACGATTGGCGTCCCGGGTGCTCCCCGAGACGTTCGTCCACCGCCTCGAGCCGTTCACGCTCTCGGTTGACGAGGCCCGGCGACAACTCGGATGGGCCGGGGCGGGGGAGAGGGCGGACCGGTGAAGTCCTTGCTGGCCGCTGTGGGTGTCGCGGCGCTGGTCGGCGCGTGCGATTCCGGCCCTGACCCCATGCGCGTCGTGTGGCAGCGCGACACCGTCAGCGCGGAGTTCTCGCTGCCGGTCCACTCGGTCTGGTGCCAGGAGCAGGGATGGCTCGAGGTGGTTGGCGCCCGGAGCGATACCGGTGTGGCATTGGCCATCTTCCCTTCGGATACCATCATCACGGGACGGTATCCCATCGTGCTCCCGCTGGAGCGGACCGACTCGATTCGGCCAGTGGCGGTCGTGGCCGTCCGCTGGTTTTCCCAGGACGAGCTACTGTCGTTCGAGGGCGTTGAGGGAGAGGTCGTGGTCGAGCACACCGTCGAGGGTTTGACCGGGCGGTTTCATGCCCGGCTTCGGGCCCCGAAGGGTATCGACAGTCTCCGGCTCGAGGGCGAGTTCCGCCGGACGCCGGTGACGCGCGGGGGCATCGAGTGCCAGCCTATTGAACAAGATTCCGTCGGTGGGGACAGTGCGGTGGTGCTAGATTAGGCTCATGGATACGACATATTACCGGAAGGGATTCGGTCTCAAGCAGGAAATACAGGGGACCCTGACCGCCGACTACCACAGCCGTGTGGTGGAGGCGATCCAGGCCAACGACTACATGCTGGAGGTCGGCCGGCTGACCTTCCGGCTGGCCCGGGAGTTCGGGTTTTGTTACGGGGTCGATCGCGCCGTGGAGTACGCCTACGAAACTCGGCGGAAGTTTCCCGACCGGCGCCTGTTCCTGGTGGGCGAGATCATCCACAATCCCCACGTCAATCGCAAGATGGAGGACATGGGGATTACGTTCCTCGGCCGGACGGATGGGGGGGAGTTTGACCTTGCCGGGCTAACGGTCGACGACGTGGTCATTCTGCCGGCCTTCGGGGTCACCATCCACGACTTCCAGCGACTCCGTGATCTGGGATGCGTGCTGGTCGATACCACGTGCGGGTCGGTGCTGAACGTGTGGAAGCGGGTGGAGCGATATGCCAAGGAAGGCTTTACCGCCATCATCCATGGCAAGCATTACCACGAAGAGACCAAGGCTACCGCCAGTCAGGTCATGAAGTACCCCGGAGGCCGGTATCTCATCGTGCTGAACATGGAAGAAGCACGATCGGTGTGCGACTTCATCGAAGGCGAGGGTGACGCCCAGGCACTGGCGAGCCGGTTCCACGATGCGGTGTCGCCGGAGTTCAACTTCGAACGGGATCTCAGCCGCGTGGGGCTGGCCAACCAAACCACCATGCTGTCCGGTGAGTCGCTGGCGATCGCCGGGGAGTTTCGCAAGAGTCTGGTCCGGTGTTATGGCGATGCCTCGATCGAGGAGCACTTCCGCACGTTCGACACGATCTGCTCCGCCACCCAGGACCGGCAGGACGCCGTGGTCGCCCTGCTGGAATCCCCGCCCCACCTGATGATGGTGGTGGGCGGATTCAATTCGAGCAACACCCACCACTTGGCGTCCATCTGTGCCAACCACGGGGTGCGGACTTATCACATCGCCGACGCCGGGTGCATCGATCTCGACACCGGCGTTTTGCACCATCAGGCCGTGACCGACAAGGATCCGACGGAGGCGCGGGAGTGGTTGGGTGATGCCAGCGACATCGGCGTGACCGCCGGGGCATCGACGCCAAACAACAAGATTGGGGAGACCATTGCCAGGATCTGTACGCTGGCCGGCGTGGATCTCGATGCGGCCATATCCAGGGCAACCTGACGGCTAGCGATCGGTCGTGGCGGTACCGGGAACGGGAGAGGGCGCCACGGCACCCTCTCCCGTTGTCCGTTGGGCCAGGCGCGACACCGCCATCTCCGCGACTGCGGCGATGGTGTGGGGAGCGCTTCCCTCCGCTCGGTTGTTCACCAGGAGGTAGGCCGGAATTCTGGCGTCCAGCGCGGTCTCGATGAGTCGGACCAAGTCGCCGCGCAACTCCGGATTGACATCCTGGACCTTGTCGTACGGGGCGAAGCGATCGACCGCCGCCTGGTACGCCCGGCCGGGCCGCAACAGTGCCCGCGCCACGATGAAGGGTGCCGTGAGCGAGTCGGGCAGCGCCAGTTGCTCTCCGATCGGCGGCATGCGGGTCCAGCTGTTGAACACGTGGCCGACGCCGTGTTCCCGCAACACCGCGAAATAGGCCGGATGCAGGAACTCGGTGTTGCGCACCTCGACGGCGTAGCGGACCACCGAAGGGAGTCGGTCGAAGAAACCGTCCAGGAGATCGGCGAATCTCTGGGGAGTCATCAGGTCGTCCGGGTGCATGGCCTGGAACTCGAAGATGAATGGTCCCAGATGATCCGCGAAGTGCTCCAGGCAGGGATCGAGCACCTCGGCCAGGAATCGGTCGGCGTTGAGAAAATCGGGGTTGCGCTCACCGGCGTGAGCGGGATTGCGTGGCTCGCTGTGCCGGTGGACGGTGATCCGGTCCCACACCTTGCTGAGGCACGGGAAGCCGGGCGGCAGGGCATCGGCGTAACGGCGCAAGGTGTTGTCGGTTGGCGGGCGATAGAAGGTGGAGTCGATGCCCACCGTTCGGAACAGGGGGAACCGGGCGTATTCTTCCAGCATCCGCGGGCCGGCACCGGTCTTGGGGTAGTCTCGGGAATAGACCAGGCCGCTCCACCCCGGGTACGTCCAGGACGAGGTTCCCATGTGTATCAGGTCCGGAAGTGAGACCCGAAGCTGCTCGAGCGCCTGAAGGTTTACTGCCATCACATCGGCTGCCGTTGTTGATTATGCCGCAAACATGGTTGTGCCAGCCGGGCCGACTCTTGTCCCAGCGCTATTGTTCCACGATGCGGTACACACTGCTCCCCGCGATGATGTACAATTCACCGCTGGCATCCTGACCAAAACTGGCGACGCTACTCGATGGCATGAGCGCCGGCCACTCGGTTGGCTCAGTGGCCTGTCCGTTACTCATCCTGAAGCTTCGGACCCACCGGGCGCAGAAGTCGGCATAGAAATACGTGCCGGCCAGTCCCGGAATGCTCGCACCCCGATAAACGTAGCCGCCGGTTACCGAACAGGCTCCATTCGAGTGGTCGTAGTCCAGCACCGGCATCGTCAATCCGGTTTGATTGCAGGTCGCCGCCTGGAAACAGTGGCTTCCTTCCATGGTGTTCCAGCCGTAGTTCTCTCCGCCGGCGCTCGAGGCTGGCTGGAAGCTGATCTCTTCCCACAGGTTCTGCCCGACATCGGCGAGGTACATGTCGTCCGTCTGCCGGTCGAAGCTGAAACGCCAGGCGTTCCGCAGGCCGTAGTTCCATAGCTCCTGACGAAACGTTGCGTGTCCAAAGTAGGGGTTACTGGGTGGAATGACGTAAGGGCTGGCGCCGTCGACGTCGATCCGCAGGATGGAGCCCAGCAGCTCCGTGCGGGACTGCCCGAAGCCGTTGGGATCGCCGCCGCCGCCACCATCGCCCAGACTGATGTAGAGATAACCGTCCGGTCCGAACGCGACCTGACCTCCATTGTGGTTCGAGAACGGCTGCGACACGTCGAGAATGACGGTTTCGGCCGGATTGGCCACGTCCGGGTTACCCGATACGACATACTCGGCTACGCGGGAATCCCCGTTGCCCTGGGTGTAGTTGACGAAGAATCGGCCGTTGGCCGCATAGTTGGGGTGAAACACGATGCCCAGAAGTCCGCGCTCCCCGCAGCAACTGACCCGGCTGCTGAGGTCGAGAAACGGCGTCGGCAGGACGGCGCCGTTGCTGATGATGCGGATGGCGCCGGTCTGCTCGGCGACGAACAGGCGCGGGTCGCCCGGCGGCGCCGTGAGGTCGAGAGGCCGGTCTAGGCCACTGGTTACCAACTGTAGGGCGAGATTCGGCCCTGGTCCGGGTGGCGGCGGCGGGTTTCCTGGACCAGTGGGTCGGGTAGGAGGGTTGCAATTCAGCAGCAGTGCGGTGAACAACAAGAAGGTTAGGCGCATTTTGGTCTCACAGGCTCTCGGTGATTGGATCAACCCGATCCTGTCATCGTTACCTGTTGTGGAGGTCTACCACTGTGTGATAGGTCACACCAAGTGCTTTTTGACCCCGTGGAAGATATCAGCGCGGCGATCAGTTTCTAAAGGATCCCAACGGCAATCTCATCCTGCTGGACAAATTCTAGGCCGTTCTTAGGCCCTGTTTTGCCCGTCCAGATAGGCCACTCGCTCGAGCCGGTCGAGGTCGGTGATTGTCAGGGAAATGGCGCCGAAATCTTCGGTGACGATCCCGCGTATCAGAAACGGGCCCTGATCGAACAGCACGTGGCCCCGTTTACGGTAGAGGTCGGGAAAGAGCACCGATTCGATCAACCCGTGACCGTCGTCGAAGGTGGCGAATTGCATCGGTTCGTCTTTGACGGTCCGCACCGGTTTGGCCGTGGTGAGCATGCCGGCGACCAAGACCGAACGCCCAACGTGTTGCCGTAGCTCGGTGCTGCGACACAGCCTGAAGCGGCGCAGAGTCTCGGCGTGGAGTGCCATCGGGTGGCTGCTGGTGAGAAACCCCAACGCGGCATGCTCTTCTCGACGTTGACGCTCTTCGGAATAGGGTTTGAGCCGCGGAACATCCTCCAGCACCGCCCTGCCGCCCCGCTGCCCCGCTGCCCCGCTTTCTATCCAATCCCTCTGCCCCCCTCGATCCCCCCGTCCCCCCGCATCCAGCTGCCACAACAACATCGGCCTGGTGTAGCCATCGGCGATTGAATCGAGCGCACCGATCTTGATCAGTTGCCGCAAGTCATCCGCTGCCAGGCGCGCACGCTGGCGCAGGTCTCGAATGTTGTGGAACGGCCCAGCTTTGCGGCTCTCGAGAAGTCGCTCACAAGTGGCGTGCGATAATCCCTTGATGAACTGGAGTCCGATCTGGAGGCCCTGGCCGCGACCGGTACAGCGATACTCGCTGGCGTTGACGTCGGGAGGGTGTACCGTGAGCCCCATTCGCATGGCTTCGGCCACGTAGGCGAACGGGTGATAGAACCCGCCGCCGTTGGCCAATACGGCCGCCATGAACTCGGCGGGATAGTGGGCCCGCAGATAACAGGCGTGTTGGGCCACCTGGATGTACGAGCAGGAGTGCCCTTTGCAAAAACTGTATCCCGAGAACGACAGGATCATGGCCCACACCTGCTTGCTGGTGTCGGCATCACGGCCCAAGGTGGCGGCGCCGGCAAAAAAGTCCCCGGCATAGGCGGCGAGTCGCTTGGTCGGTCGCTTCTGGGACAGAGCCTTGCGCACGCCGTCGCCGCCGGCGAGCGACATGCCGGCAAACGCGACGCAAACGTTCACTACGTCCTCCTGATAGACCATGATACCAAACGTTTCGCTCAAGACGTCACGCAGTGACGGGTGAAGGGGCTGGTACGGCGCCCCATGCAGGCGCTCGAGATAATCGTGGATGTATCGGTTGGAAGCAGGGCGGATGATGCTGGTGTTGAGGACGAGGAGGTCAAACGTGTCGGCCCGCGACTTGGCGCATAGTTGTCGGGAAGCTGGAGACTCGGTGTAGAAGACGCCCATGGTCTGGCCCGTGCGGAACAAGGCCTTGGTGGTCTCGTCATCGCCCGGGTCAGACGATGTGTAGTCGATCTGCCGGCCCGTGTGTTGATGAACGGCGGCGATGGCATCGCGAATGACCGCCAGCGAACGGTTTCCCAACAGATCGATCTTGACCAGGCCGGCATCTTCCGCCCCGTCCTTTTCGAACTGGATGACGGGAACGGTGAGGTCCGGGTAACCGTCTAGTTCTTTTACCGCCGGCTCAGTGGGGACGTAGTCGGTCAGTGCCGTCGGCACCACCACCACACCGCCGGGGTGCAGTGACAGGTGCCGGGGCGTACCCACCAACGGCTCGGCCAGCCGGGCATAGTGCTGCCACGCTTCGGGGAGGTTGAGTCCCTGGAAGTTGGGGTGACGGCGGATCAATTGATCCAGTGGCCCCGACGCGCCATGCCACGGGATGCGGCGGGTCACCTCCCGGATTTCGCCGGCGGGACGGCCGTGCACCTTGGCCACCTCGCGGATCGCCCCCCGCATTCGAAAACAGTTGTGATTGGACACCATGGCCGACTGCGGATGGGGATATCGCCGGAAGACATAGGCCAACACCCGGTCGCGCTCGTCCCACGGAAAATCGAGGTCGATGTCAGGCGGATCGCGCCGCTCGGGATTGAGAAAGCGCTCGAACAACAACCCGGCGCCGAGCGGCTCGACGTGGGTGATGCCCAGACAGTAGCTCACGAGAGAATTGGCTACCGATCCGCGGCCACAATGGGTGGGGCCGTGCTGGACTATGTCGTGTACCACCATGAAGTAGTCGGCGAACCCCTTGAGGCCGATGATGTGCAGCTCGTGTTCCAGTCGATCTCGGGTAATCGGAGCGATGGTTCCGTACCGCTGCCGAGCACCTTCATAGGCGAGGGTACGCAACTGCGCCTGGGCGTCGGTCGTGTCCGGCAGCCGGGGAGCGACAGTGCGGCCGATGGGAATGCGGTAACGGCACCGCTCGGCCAGCTCGGCGGCGGTGCGCAATCCCTCGGGATAGTCCGGGAACAATCGCATCAAGTCCGTTGCCGGGCGCAGCCAGGCCTCACGCGGCCAGATCTCGTGTTCGGGAAGCGCCGACAGCGTGGTATTGAGGGCAATGGCCCGAAGCAGCCGGTGCCGGTTCCAGTCTTCGGGGTGGGCCCCGATCACCCCGTTGGTGATCACGGCGGGAAGGCCCAGTTCGCGCGCCCGGGCCAATACACGATGACGATGCTTCCCCGGCCGAAGTTCGGCGTAGAGATCCTCGGGGCCGCTTAGACGATGCACCCGCTCCAGGAATATCAGATTCTGCGAGATGAGAATCAGCCCGCGCCGATCGGTGGCGAGTTGGGCCGAGAGGATCAGATCGCGGCGCCAGTGGATGGCGCTGATGGCCCGGCACAGTGACGCCCAGCCGTGTTCGTCGGTAGCCAGGGCCAGGGTGTCCTGGCCGTTGGCCACCAGGTGGGCTCCCAGGATGGGATGGATACCGGCTTCCTCGGCGGCGCGCTGAAACTCCACCGCGCCGTACACCCCATTGGTGTCGGTACAGGCGAGCGACGAGAACCCGCGCTCCACGGCGGCCGCGACCAGCGCCTCGGGACTCGAGGCGCCGATGCCGAATGAGAAGTGGGTGTGGACGTGGAGATGTATCATTGAGGGCGTAGGGCGTAGGGCGTAGGACGTAGGGCGCAGGTGGATTGTGAACGCCGTTACTTCTTATGCGCTGCCGCCCCGCTGCCCCGCCTTCATCCACGGTGGTCGCAGTTTGGCTATGCGGGTGAATACTGGACAGCTGTGATCATGGGCGCCGGGGAGATATCCGGTGCTGATCAGGAACTCGCCGGTGATCTCACCGCCGGTGAAGCGGAAGGTCTGTTTGAACAGTTTGACCCACTCTTCTTTCGAGTGGGGGTGGTGCCGGTCGAGCCAGGCGGCGAAGGAGCCGTGGTCCTGTTGTAGTCTTTGAATGGCCTGGGCGTTGTGGATGGCGGCTTCGACCTTGAGGCGATTGCGGATGATGCCGGCGTCGTTCAGCAGGCGCCTGCGGTCGGCGGTGCGGTAGCCGGCTACGGTGGCGATGTCGAAATCGTGGTACGCTCGACGGAAGTTTTCCTTCTTCTTGAGGATGGTGAGCCACGAGAGCCCCGCTTGGTTGATTTCCAATACCAGGCGCTCGAACAACGCCGAGTCGTCTCTGAGTGGGAAGCCGTACTCGGTGTCGTGGTAGGGGCCGTGCCAGGGGTGGTCGATGGCGATGGTGCAATAGGAGGTCATGGCTGGTGGCTAGTGGCTGGTGGCTGGTGGCTGGTGGACGTTAGACAGGGCGTGGGGCGTGGGGCGTAGGGCGTAGGACGCAATTGAACTTGGGTTCATGCTACTGAGCCGCAAGCGTTGTTCGCTGCCTCGCTGCCCCTCCCCAGCGCGTAGTGATACGATCGATGGCGCTCTGTAAGTCGGTTGCGCGCCGTACGGTCTCCGAGGGAGTATGCCACAGGTCCAGCTGGCCGTCGGCCTCCAACAGCCGGTCGGCGGCTAGGGCCACGTTACGGATGGCGATCCGTTTGACGTTGGCTTTGGTGAAGAGCCGCCTGGCGGCGTGCCACAGTTCGACATCGAGGTTCCCCGACCTGAGCGGGGCGTTCTTGCGCAGTTCGGTGAAGTCGGCGTAGACGAGCCGCAGGGACAGCCGGCGGGCCACGAGGTGTCGCTGGCGCAGGCGTCGTCCGATGCGTTCGCTCAGTCGGCGCAGCAAGGGATGCAACACACCGAGGTCGTTGGTGTCGGTGGCCAACGTGTGGGCCGCCTGGAACTGTTGCCGCACTTCCGGCGGGAGCACCGGACGCATGTCGATTCCCCGCGCGCGAGCCAACAACGTGCGGCCGGCCTCGTTCAATACCGTGATGACCTGCCGTTCGGTGAGTGCCGCCACATCGCCGATGATGTCGAGTTGATAGTCGTCGAGCCGCTGGCGCACCTTGGGGGGAACGTCCGGTAACAGCCGCACCGGATGCGGGGCCAGGAACGCGGCTTCGCCACCGCGGGTGATTTCCAGCAAGGGTACCGGCGCCACGGCCGTGGCCGCTTGGCTGACCAGCTTGTTGGCGGCGACCCCAATCGACAGTGGCAGCCCCAGCCGCGACCGCGACTCCCGCCGGATGCGCCCGGCCACATCGGCGGCCGGGCCGAACAACCGCTCCGTCCCCGTCAGATCCAGGAAGGCGTGGCCATAGTCCAAGGGCTCGATGACGGGGGCGTAGATCTTCAGAATGTCGTGCAGCGCCCGCGACGCGCGAGCGTACAACTCGGGATTGGGTGGAATGATGATCAGATCGGGACACTGCTTGCGTGCCAAGCGCACGGGCGTGCCCCGCTCGAGCCCGGCCTCGCGGGCCTCCCGCGACAGGGCCAACAACGTGGCCCGATCGGCGCCCTGCGCCGCTACCGCCACCGGGCGGCCCCTGAGTGCCGGCGCCACCAGGCCCTCGACGGTGGTGCAGAACGATGGTGGGTCGATGAAAAAGATTGAGCGGAGCATAGGCGGTGGCTGGTGGCTGGTGGCTGGTGGTCAGAGATCATGACTCGAACATCTGTCCACCGTCCACCGTCCACCATTTTTTAGAGTAAAGCCATTTGTTCACAGGCACTCGGGCGCTGGGTTGCAGCGGACTTTCTCCGTTGCCGCCGATCAGCCTGCACGGGAAAGCCGTATTGCTGTTGCAACTGTCGCACGCGGTGAATCAGGGCCGAGATGTAAGCGCGCTTGGCGTAGCTCCGGGGGCCGTAGCAGCGGCGATAGCGCTCGACCAAGTGAGGGAACTCCTGTTGCAAGGTCGGCCAGAAACGCCGCCGGCTTACGGGGTCGAGCCGGAGCGGGATGCCGATGACATAGCGGGCGTTGGCCGCCTTGGCCGAGCGCATCATGGCTTCCAGGCCGCGGCGGTCGTCGGTGAGGCCCGGGAGGATG
>CAJVYZ010000009.1 GCA_913009915.1 uncultured Gemmatimonadota bacterium
TGAAGGACGACCAGATCGCCGCCATCGACGGCAACGTCCTGCACATTCCCACGGTGATAGGTGCGGTTGTGTTGACTTACAATCTCCCGTCGCTGAACGACGCTCGACTGTCACTCGACGGCGCTACCATAGCAGATATCTTCCTGGGTCGCATCACCAAGTGGAATGACCGGCGCATCGCAGCGCTAAACTCAGGAGTGGCATTACCTGATCAAGACATCCTGGTGGTGCACCGCTCGGACGGATCGGGCACCACCTTCGTCTTCACCGACTACCTCAGCAAGGTATCCCCGGTGTGGGCCCAAGACGTGGGAGCCGGCAAGTCGATCAACTGGCCGGTGGGCCTGGGCGGCAAGGGCAACGAGGGTGTGACCCAGCAGGTCAAGCAACTCGAGAGCACCATCGGCTACGTCGAGCTGATCTATTCCCTGTCGAATGACCTGGCCTACGCCACCATCATCAACCAGGCAGGCAACGGAGTGGTGCCGACGCTGGCCACGGCCAGTGAGGCCGCCGGCAGCGCCGAGTTCACTCCGGACACCGACTTCCGCGTGTCGATCACCAACGCCGACGGCGAACAGGCATACCCCATTACCTCGTTCACCTGGCTCCTGATCAGGCAGGACGATGACGATCGCGACCGGGCTCTGGCCATCCGGGATTTCCTCGAATGGATGACGAGCGAAGAAGCCCAGGCGATCGCCGGGGAACTGCAGTACGCTCCGCTTCCTCCTGAAGTCGTCGCCCTGGTGAAGACGCGGATTCAAGGCCTCACCAGTGAGGGACAGCCGCTTGAATAGCCAGCCACAGGCTCGGAGTCCAGCCGAGTGACCGAACCGGATTCACCGGCGCCTCCGCGCCACCCGCCCGCGCTCGAACGCAAGAGCTACGGCGATCGGATCTTCAAGGGAATGCTCACCGTGGCCGCGGTGGGCCTTCCTGTTTTGTTGGGGTTCCTGGTGTTCGAGCTGTTTGCCGGATCCCGGGAAGCCATCGCCCGGTTCGGGTTCGGGTTCGTCACCAGCAGTACCTGGGATCCGGTCGCCGAACAGTTCGGCGCCTGGCCGCTGATATTCGGGACGCTGATGTCCGCCGCGCTGGCGCTGATGATCGCCGTGCCGCTGTCGCTCGGCGTGGCCATTTACCTGACGGAATTCGCCCCGGTTCGGCTGCGCCAGCCGGCGGCGTTCGTCATCGAGTTGCTGGCCGCCATCCCCAGCGTGGTCTACGGGCTGTGGGGCATCTTCGTGCTGATCCCCGTGCTCAAGGACTCAGTGTTCCCCCTGCTGCAGAGTGTGCTGGGGTTCCTGCCGTTCTTTCAGGGCCCGATCTACGGTCCCTCCATGCTGTCCGCTTCCATCAT
Organism: uncultured Gemmatimonadota bacterium; assembly: GCA_913009915.1. Classification (GTDB taxonomy): domain Bacteria; phylum Gemmatimonadota; class Gemmatimonadetes; order Gemmatimonadales; family GWC2-71-9; genus N074bin45. The sequence goes on from CAJVYZ010000009.1 coordinate 1,364, forward strand.
TCTCGCCATCATGGTCATGCCTTACATCATGGCCGTGTCGCGGGAGGTATTGCTGGCCGTGCCGGCCAGCCAGCGCGAGGCGGCCCTGGGCCTCGGCGCCACGCGTTGGGAGGCCGTCGTCACCACCGTGGTACCCTACGCCCGGTCGGGTCTCATCGGGGCCGTCATCCTGGGACTGGGGCGTGCGTTGGGCGAGACGATGGCGGTGACCATGCTCATCGGCAACCGCCATGAAATCGCCGCGTCGCTGTTCGCGCCCGGCTACACCATGGCCGCCGCCATTGCCAACGAGTTTTCCGAAGCGGTCACCGACATCCACCTGTCGTCACTGGCATACGTGGCGCTGTTGCTGTTTCTGATCACCGTCCTCATCAACGCCGGCGCCCGGTTGCTCATTTGGCGGGTGAGCCGCGGCACGACGGCTGGGAGCAGAGTCCTGTGAGCGGCCGCGCTCGACGACGCCTCAAGAGCAACGTCATGGTGATGGTGCTGGCCTCGACGGTGGTCATCGCCGTGCTGCCCTTGGTCTTCATCCTGGGGACTCTCATCGTCAAGGGCGCCGGCAGTCTGAGTGCCACGTTTTTCGTTGCCTCATCGGTACCCGCGGGCCAAACCGGCGGCGGCGTGGGACACGCCATCGTCGGGACGCTGGTGATCGTCGGCATGGCCTGCCTCATGGGACTCCCCTTAGGCATCGGCGCCGGCATCTACACCGCCGAATACCCCGGCACCCGGTTGGCCACCGCATGTCGGTTCGTGGCGGACGTCATGAACGGCACCCCCTCCATCGTAATCGGCGTATTCGCCTGGGCCTGGATAGTAGCTCGGCAGGGGCACTTCTCGGCCTACGCCGGAAGCGTGGCACTCGCCATCCTGATGATCCCGATGGTGATGCGCACCACGGAGGAAATGATCAAGCTGGTGCCGCATTCCCTGCGGGAGGCGGCGTTGGCCCTGGGATATCCCCGCTGGCGCGCCACGCTCACCGTAGTGTTGCGGACCGCCCTTCCCGGCATCGTCACGGGGACCCTGTTGGCGGTGGCCCGAGTGGCCGGCGAGACGGCCCCACTCCTGTTCACCGCACTGGGGAGCCAGTACTTCTCGCTCGACGTCTCCCGGCCGATGGCGGCCCTGCCGCTGGTGGTGTTCACCTACGCCACCGGGCCGTACCAGGAGTGGCACCGCCTGGCATGGGCCACGGCGTTGGTACTGATCATCGTGGTGCTGGTGCTGAGCCTGGCCGCGCGCCTGGCGACCCGGCAGCGATACCAGCGTAACTGACGCCATGACGATACGGATCGAGACCGACCGAGTCACCGCCATGTACGGCAAATTCACCGCCGTGAAGGGCGTGTCCCTCAAGTTCCCCACTAACAGGGTACACGCCCTGATCGGACCGTCGGGGTGCGGCAAGTCGACCTTCCTGCGGACGCTCAACCGCATGCACGAGATGTCGCCGGGAGGGTGGATTACCGGCCAGGTCCTGTTGGACGGCCAGGACATCTACGCCCCCGAGGTCAATGCCATGCAGTTGCGCCGGCGGGTCGGCATGGTGTTTCAGAAACCGACACCGTTTCCGACCATGTCGATCTTCGACAACGTGGCCGCCGGCGTACGGGTCAACGGCCGCCGTAGCCGACGGGACCTGTCCCACATCGTGGAGCGGTCGCTACGCCAGGCGGTTCTGTGGGACGAGGTCAAAGACGGGCTCAACCGGAGCGCGCTGGCGTTGTCGGGCGGTCAGCAACAGCGCCTGTGCATCGCCCGGACCCTGGCGCCCGAGCCGGAGGTGTTGTTGCTTGACGAGCCGACGGCCTCGCTCGACCCCCAAGGCACCCAGCGAATCGAGGAGTTACTGTTCGAATTGCGGAACAACTTCACCATCGTGATCGTCACCCACAACTTGCACCAGGCGGCGCGAGTCTCCGACACGACGACGTTCTTCTACCTGGGAACGATGGTGGAACACGGGCCCACCAAGGAGTTGTTCACGACCCCCGGCAACGATCAGACCGAAGCGTACATCACTGGGCGGTTTGGATGAACGTCACCCAAGCCGAGACCTCGATGTCACTGCCAACACCGGGTCGCCAGCCGACTCTGAGTGAGCGGATGCCGGCGCCACCGCCGAGCCCCACGATCGCGATCGAGGCCAGAGGTTTTCGATTCTCCTACGGCGCAACGGAGGTTCTGCACGGGATCGACCTGGCCATCCAGCGGAACGCCGTTACCGCCATCATCGGACCGTCCGGCTGCGGCAAGTCGACCTTTCTCCGGTCGATCAACCGGCTGAACGAGCTGATCCCCGGGACGCGCCACCAAGGCGACATTCTGGTGGACGGGTCCTCGATCTACGGCCGCGGTACCGACGCGGTCTCACTGCGGCAGCGGATCGGCATGGTGTTCCAGCGTCCCAATCCGTTCCCCAAGTCGATCTTCGACAACGTGGCCTACGGTCCGGTCCTGAACGCATTGGTGGCCCAGCGCGACCTCCCGGACCTGGTCGAGCAGTGCCTGCGCCAGGCCGCGCTGTGGGACGAGGTCAAGGATCGCCTCGATGAGCCCGGCACCAGCCTGTCCGGCGGACAGCAGCAACGGCTGTGCATCGCCCGGGCGCTGGGCAATCAACCGGAGACCCTGTTGATGGACGAGCCATGTTCGGCGCTGGATCCGATCGCCACACAGCGGATCGAGGAACTCATCGATCAGCTGAAACAAGACTTCACCATCGTCATCGTGACGCACAACATGCAGCAAGCCGCGCGAGTGTCCGACTACACGGGGTTCATCGACAGCGGCCGTCTGATAGAATTCGGAGACACCAATCAGATCTTTACGGCACCCGCCAACGAGCGGACCGAAGCGTATATCACGGGGAGATTCGGATGAGCCTGGAACAGCGGCACTTCCACGACGAGTTGAACCAGGTCAAGGCTCGACTCCTGGCCATGTCCGGCGAAGCCGAGGCGGCCCTGGGCGCCGCCGTCGAGGCGTTGATCGATCGCGACCACGAGAAGGCCGAATCGGTCATCGCCGGCGACCGGGTGATCGACAAGATGGAGATCGAGATCGAGGAGCTGTGCCTGAACCTCCTGGCGCTGCAACAGCCAATGGCCAAGGACCTGCGCATGCTGATGGCGGCCCTCAAGATCACCAACGACCTCGAGCGCGTCGGCGATCACGCGGTCAATATCGCCCAGTCTGCCATGCGGGTCGCCTCGGCGCGGGCCGTGAAGCCGGAACCCGAAATCCGGGAAATGGCCCGGCTGGCGCGGGACATGCTCTCCGACGCGCTCGAAGCGTTCATCCGTGGCGACTCGGCGGCCGCCCGGGAACTGGTCAAGCGGGACGACAAGGCGGACGCCCTGCACCGGTCGCTGTTTAGAGTGCTGTTGACCTATATGATGGAAGACCCCCAGCTCATCGGAACCGGTATGGAGCTGTCGCTGGTCAGCCGCAATCTCGAGCGCGTGGCCGACCTTGCCACCAACATCGCCGAGGACGTAGTGTTCCTCGTCGAAGGCAAGTCCATCAAGCACCACGCCGAGGACCGCCCCGACGGCACCACCGAAGCCGACTCGACATCCGAACCCGCGGGAGTTTGACCCAGCCACCGCACCAACCGCCCCCCGAGCGCCTGGCCGCCATCGACGTCGGATCGAACTCGATCCGCCTCGTGGTGGCCGAATATGACCGTGCCTCCGGCCTGACCATCATCGATGAAATCAAGGAGCAGCCACGCCTGGCCGCCGGTGTAGCCACCACGGGTGCCCTGGATGACGGCGCCATGGCCCACGCCATCGAGGCGTTGGGGCGCATGCTCGACGTGTGCCAGCGCCGCAACGTCACCCGACTACGCGGTGTCGCCACCGCGGCGGTACGTGAGGCCGCCAATGGCCAGGACTTTCTCGATCGCGTCAAGGCGAAGCTGGGCCTGGACCTAGAGATCATCGACGGCGACACCGAAGCGGCACTCTCCTATCGGTCCGTGGCGCATCACTTCCGGCTGGAGGACACCGAGGCCCTGATCGCCGACATCGGAGGTGGCAGCCTCGAACTCATCGGGGCGGTGGACGGGCTCGTTCAATGGACCGACTCCCTCCCATTCGGCGCTGTGCGCATGACTGATCTGTACTTCGACGGTGTCCCGACCGACGACGGGCTCAAGCGACTGCGCAAGAAAGTCGGCAAGAAACTCCGGAAGGTACTTGCCAAACACGACACCGCCGGCGCCATGGTGATCGGCTCGGGGGGTACCTTCACCAACCTCGGCCGCATGGCCGCCGCACGGCGCGGCATTTCCCTCGACGAACCGGTCCACGGCCTCTCGGTCTCGACGGCCGAGGTTGAACACCTGCTGGACAAGCTGGCGGCGATGACGCTCGACGAGCGCACCAAAGTGCCCGGACTCAACCCGTCCCGGGCCGACATCATCGTGGCCGGCCTGGCCGTGACAGCCGAACTGCTCAAGCGGGCCAAGAGCCGCGGTGTGACCGTGAGCGCCTTCGGCCTGCGGGAAGGTCTGCTCCTCGAGATGGCCGGCGCGGAAACGGTCGCCGCCTCGGACGATCCCATGCGGCTGGTGCGCGAGTTCGCCGAGCGGTGCCACGTCGACCGGGGGCACGGCGAGCAGGTTCGGGCGCTGGCGCTGACGTTGTTCGATGCCCTCGCGGAACCGCTCGGGGCGGCACCGGACGAGCGAGCCTTACTCGAGGCCGCCGCCATCCTCCACGATGTCGGCCAGCTGGTCAACTACAAGAACCACCAGAAGCACAGCTTCCAACTCATCGTCCACGCCGACCGGCTCGACTTCAAAGCCGAGGAGCGGCTCTTGGTGGCGCACATTGCCCGCTACCACCGCAAGGGTGGCCCCTCCAAGCGTCACGCGGATTTTGCCGTATTGAAACCGGAGGACCAACTCATCGTCAGGCGCATGAGTGCCCTCCTCAGGCTGGCCGACGGGCTCGATCGCGGCGGCTCGGCCACGGTGGGCGACGTTGAGGTGAGCCTGTCACCCGGCGAGGTGCGGATCGGGGTCAGCCCGCGGGAGGCCGGGACCGACCTGTCGCTGGAGTGCTGGGCCGCCGGCCGGAAGAGCGATGTTCTGCACAAGCTGCTGGCGCGAGACGTCAATATCGTGCAGCTTTCCTGAAACCAAACACCAACGGAGCGTGGATGGCGAGGGATCTGTTACCCCTGGTCCAGAAGGCGCTGGGTGACCGTTACCGCGTCGATCGGGAAATCGCTCGCGGTGGGTCCGGGCGTATCTTCCTGGCCCGCACGCCCGATGGCACCGAGGTCGCCCTCAAGGTGCTCCATCCGGAACTCCAGGCCAGCGTTGCCGCCGACCGGTCCCTGCGGGAAATCTAGGCCCTCTCCTCGATGGAACACCCTCACATCACCCGACTGCTCGATTACGGCGAGGCCGACTGGGTGGTGTATTTCGTCATGGAGTACGAGGAGGGCATCACGCTGCGCAAGCACCTCGACCGCGCGCGGCAACTCAGCATCTCCGACACGCTCCACATCGCAGACCACATGCTCGATGCCATCAGCTACGCGCATGACCGCGGCATCGTCCACCGGGACGTCAAGCCCGACAACATCGTCATCACGGCCAAGGGCGCGATGTTGCTCGACTTCGGCATCGCCCGGGCCATCGAAGTCGCCGGCAGCCAGCAACTGACGCGGTCGGGCTTTACCGTCGGCACGTCTACCTACATGAGCCCGGAGCAAGCCGCGGCTCTCAAGGGCCTGGACCACCGCTCCGACCTATACTCGCTAGGGTGCGTGTTGTTCGAGTGCTTTGCCGGACAGCCGCCGTTTGTGCATCACAGCGAAGCCGTGGTGCTGGAGCTTCACCAGCGAGAGCCACCGCCCGACGTCAGCCTCAAACGTGCCGATGCCGCGCCGTTCGCGGAGGCCCTGACCAAGGCCCTGGCCAAGAAGCCGGATGAGCGGTGGCAAACGGCCCACGAGATGCGCCAGGCCCTGACCGACGCCGCCAAGGCGCCCCAACCCTAATCCAGGTGAACGTCGGATGCCTCCGACGCCGATTCGTCGCCGGATTCTCGCAGATCGAAATCCCCATGATCCAGCCGCTGGATTAGTGAATCGCGCCGGGTAACCGACGCCGGCATCTCGGCCAAGCCAACCAAACGCAGCACTTCGGCTGTCAGCCGGTCGATCTCTTCGGTCGCCTCGCCCTGGGCCGCGGCCATGTCCAACCATCGGAGGGCTTCGTCGAACGCCAAGTGCCGCACCGCGGCCGCGGCCGCAATCACGGCATGCCGCCGGGCCAGATCGTGGAGTCCGCCTCGTTCGGCGTGCCGGGCAAGACGGCCGGCGAGGATGCTCCGCTCGGGCGGGAGCAAGCGGTCCATGGCAAGCGCCAAGGCGCGGTATAGTTCGGTCAGTCGGGAGGTGGACAGGTCCCGGCGCACCACCTCGGCAATCAAGGGATGCGCCGGCCGGTATTCGCCTTCGACCTCGACGAGAAGCTGTCGCCCGACAAGCTCGTCGCACAAGGTCGCGGTCCTGAGCCTGGGGATGCCGGTCACGTCGGCCACCAGTTCCGGGGTGCATCCTACTCGGCCGACCGCCACGGTCGTCAACAACACCCGCAGCTGGTCGGGGAGACGCTGCAGACGCTGGGCAATGGTCTCCCTGATGGTGCCGGGCATTTCAAAGCCGCCAGGCTCGACTTCCTGGTGGACGACCCATTCCCCCGTCGTCGGGTCGAGGACCAGTGCCCCCTGATCGAACAACGCCTTGAGGACTTCGAGAATGTAGTGCGGGTTGCCCTCGGTGACCTCGAACAACCGGCGGGAGAACCGCGTGCCCCGTTGAGGATGCTCGATGTGCCCCATGTCACGGATCAACTCGCGCACCTCGGCTTCCGTCAGCGGACTCAGCGGTATGACCGTGGTCTCCGGGCCGGTGCGCCAGGCCCGGTACAGTCTGGCCGCGGCGGAGCCGCGCTCGACCTCGGCCGGTGCATAGGTCGCCACGATCATTATCGGAGACTCGGCCCACCGCCGACCGAGAAAGTGCAGCAGGGCGCAGGTCTCCCCATCGTATTGCTCGAGACTGTCGAGCACTACCATGACCGGCCGCTCGGCGGCCAGCGCCAGCCCCACCTGACCCACACCCTCGAACAGCCGCCACTGCTCGGCACCATCGTGTGGGTCGGCCGGCGCAGGGAGATCGACGAATCGCTGCCGCAAGTCCGGCAGCAGCCTGCCTGCCTCCGTGAGCCACTCAGGCGGCGTTCCAACGAGACCGGGGGCCGTTATCGCGTCTTGCATCGCCTCGGCGATGGGCCCGTAGGGGATTCCCCCATCCATACCGTTGCCCCGGCCGAACAACACCGTGGCGCCCTTGGTCCTGGCCCACCGGGAGAACTCGTCGGCCAGCCTGGTCTTGCCCACACCGACCGGACCCTCGAGCACGACGATCTGCCCAACGTTGCCCTCCGACCGGTACCAGCGATCGGTCAAGCATTGCCAGGCGCTCTCGCGGCCGACCAGTGGGGGGGCCAACGTGGGAGGGCGGACTCGCCACTCGTTGGAGATCGGCCGATCGGGAATCAGATCGGTTTCCGTCGCTATCTGTGCCTTGAGCGCGTTGAAAGCGGCCCCGGGTTCGGCGTGGAGTTCGTCGGCCAGCGCCGCCTCATGCCGGGCGCACCGTTCGAGGGCTTCGCCGCGGTCGCCTGCCATATACCACGCCTCGGCGGCAATGCGGGCCGCGTCGTCCGACAACGGATCGAGGTCGAGAATGCGGTCGGCCGAGCGGGCGGCCTCCTGCCAGCGCCAACGCGACATGGCATCCCGCGCCACGGTGAGCATGACCTCCTGGTGCCGGCGCAGCAGTTGCTGCCGCTTGCCGGCCACCCACTCGTCGAACGCCGGCGCGCGTTTGATGATGAAGCCGGAGAGAAAACGGGAAACCTGGTACTCGGAGGCGCCCCTAACGTCGTCGTCTACCGCGGCCAGAAACGCGACGGCGTCACAGGCGATGGGGTCGATCAGGGAGACCGTAGTGCGATCGGTGCCCAGCCGCTCGCCGATGGTCGCTCGCAGGCGGCTCACCGCCTGGCGCAGCGAGGCCCGCGCCTTGTCGTCGGAAGAATCACCCCACAGCAGCGTGGCGAGTTCGTCCCGGGTGTGGCGCCCTGGCTCCAGCGTGAGGTAGGCCAGCAGGGCCAAGTCCTTCCGGTGACTCGACACCTCCGGCGACGGCTTGCCGTCCAGGCTGAGTGAGGGGATCCCAAACAGCGTCAGGGACGGTTGCGGCATGGTGGCTCCCTCAGGGCGTTCAATGTCCAAGGTACCGTCCTGAAGGAGCCGGACAAGCGGGCGTCGATTCCACGGCTCCCTTTACCTCCTCCCCCGTATCCGGGCGCTTGACCCGGTCGGTGTGATACCGGCGGACTGCGTTGAGGCCGGGTCGGACGTCGTGAAGGCAAGATCGACGGGTATCGTGATTTTCCCGTGAAGGCGTGATCGGCATCGGTGACTCGGCCCCTCTTTTGGACAATTTCTCATGTGCGCCGAGAGCGAATCACGGAGAAATCACGCGGGCAAGCGACTTTGGGATGACGTGTTCAGGGGAGTTGGCCGTCGTGTCCCAGCCGCCGGGCTTGTGGTTGATGCACCGAGATTTACCTGCGGCGGGCGAGCGAGTGCCGGCTTGCTTGCCGGGGAGGATTCCGGGTGGTACCATAGAGCCAGTTCCCGCCCACACCTGTGAGGGCGAGGCGCCCGGGGGTGGCATGCCGGGCGCACGGCCGATGCACACGGATGTTGCGATGGATCGTCTCCAAGCCGGTCTTGAGGGCCGGTACACGATCGAGCGCCAGCTCGGTCGCGGGGGCATGGCCACGGTCTATCTGGCTGTCGATGTGAAGCATCAGCGGCAGGTGGCCCTCAAGCTGCTGCACCCCGAGTTCGCCGCCGTCGTGGGCCCCGAGCGGTTCCTGCGCGAGATCGACATCGCGGCCGCACTTTCCAATCCGCACATTCTTCCGCTTTACGACTCCGGACAGGTGGACGGGCTGTTGTACTACGTCATGCCCTATGTTGCCGGCGAGTCGTTGGAGAACCGTCTCCACCGGGAGACCCAACTCCCGATCGATACCGCCCTGGCCATCACCAAGGACATTGCGGCCGGATTGACCTATGCCCACGACCTGGGCCTGGTCCACCGCGACATCAAACCCGGCAATATCCTGCTGGACGGAGACAGCGCGGTGCTGGCCGACTTCGGTATCGCCCGGGCGGTGGACGTGGTGGCGGGCGATGAGGTGACCGACAGCGGGATGGTGATCGGGACGCCGCAGTACATGAGCCCCGAGCAGGGCCAGGGGCACGGCAAGGTCGACGCCCGGAGCGACATCTATTCGTTGGGGTGCGTGCTCTATGAGATGATAGCCGGCGAGCCGCCATTCGACGGGCCCACAGCCCACGTGATCATCGCCCGCCACCAGCACGAGGCACCGCGCTCGCTCACCATGACGCGGTCGACCGTGCCGGCGTCGGTGGAATTCGCCATCGAGAGTGCGTTGGCCAAGGTGCCGGCGGACCGGCCGGAAACGGCGGAGCGATTCGTGGAGATGCTGGACGAGCCTCCACCGACTCGAAAGATGAAGGTACTGTGGGGCAAAGGCCGCTTGGTAGGATCGTTTCTGATCGTAACCGCGGCGATCGTCCTGGCTGTCCTCGCCTCAACAACACTGAATAACCCTGATGTCACTCCCTGGCTGGACGGGCGTCCCGCCTCTGTCGTTGTGATCCCCTACCATACGTCCACCACCAGTCAACGCGAACAGGCGCTGGCAGATGAATTGGCCGATGACATTACCAGAGAACTAAACAACTGGGATTCCATCCGAGCCGTTCCCAGCGTTTCCCTGAGCGGTCCGATCTTCGATCTGGGGCTCTCCGGCCCAACGTTTGAGCGGATTGACGACGGCATCGAGGTATCGCGCGCGGTGAACGCCCAGGCACTTGCGGCGTTGACCGTAAACCTGCGAGGTGACACGGCCTTCGTTGAAGCCACTTTGTTCGATACCAGAACCAACGAGAGTGTAGGTCAGCCATTGCAAGCATCGGCTCTCGTGCATGACATGACGGCGCTGGCGGCTCCCATTGTGTACGGGATACTAGCAATCGATGAGGCAGAGGGTGACCCGATCGAGCTGCGTCGCCTCACCCACATGCCGGCCGCCCTCAGTAACTTCATCGAGGGACAACGACACCTGGCAGGTTGGAGACTCACCGACGCGGCAGCGAGTTTCCGTCAGGCGATCGCACTCGACACGATGTTCGCGCTTGCCATTCACAGCCTCGCCCAGACCCTGTACTGGGAAGCCGCTCAAGATGCGGGGCGGCTTGAGAGCCTCGGCCCGCAAATTAGCCAGTTGAGTGCCGTATCTGTTCGGCTCTCGACCGGATTGCCATCCCGCGACAGCAGCCACATAGCAGCATTCTACGCGTTTCAACTGGGCGACTACGCCACAGCTCGTGAATCCTACCAATCAATATTGGCGGTGGACTCTACCGACGTCTACGCCTGGCTCATGCTTGGCAGTGTGGAATTCCGTGATCCATGGTTGGCCATCAGTGCGGGCGATTCACTGGCACCGCGTAGCAACCTGAACGTGGCGACACGTGCTTTCTTGGAGGCCGTGAGACTTCAGCCGACCTTCGATCTCGGATATGGACATCTGTTCGATATATACAGGATCGTGACGACGGCTATCGACCAACGCGGGTGCCCCGGCTTCGAATTACCGCGGGACGAATTTCTTGCCGCTTGGGAACCGCGAACACCGCACCGCGCTAGCGCGTATTGCCCGGTGGTGCTGGACACGCTCGAATGGATCAGCCGAGCCGCTTTCGATTCTCTCAGTCCATCACTGGTACGGGCAGGAGCCGATAGGCTGTTTGACCAGTCTGTCAGATCGGTTCGCAGGTGGGCTGATTTCGCCCCGGGGTTGGTCAAGCCCCGGGACGAAATCGTGGCTGCGATACTAGTGCAACGAGCACGCATGGGATTGTCCTCACCAGAATCCATCGACAGCATGTCCCAGGTCGCACTCGAAAGCGCGTCTCAGGCACTCGCACTCAAGCGAGATACCGTACCTCTCGACATCCTGCAACTGGGCAGCCTCCTCCTCGGAGCTGGTAACCGCGAGGCGGCGGCTACTTTGACTGAACAGGCCCTGGCACAATACGACTTGGAAGCGAACCCAACATCGGAATCACCACCGTCCTTTGCAGCCAATGTCTTTCTCGCGACGGGGCAGCCTTCCCGAGCTCTGCACCTCGTCTCGGAGGACTCCAGACAGATATTCATTAAGGATACCCTCGCGAATGCTCTCATACCATACGGCGGCGCAGAAAGTACCGTTGGTCGGATCCGCGTGTTCGGTGCCGCCGGGGTCGGAGGACCACCCTTGCGGGCCGAGATTGATGATCTACTACGTATCTGGAGCCCACCTAGATACACTGAGCACCAAATCCACTTGTTGCGCCGTGACGCCACGCTTCTAATCGCAGTCGCACTCCACTGGAATACTGACTTGCTGGTGGAATGGGACCAAGGTGTCGAACAACGCCATCCGACATGGCGGGCGCTGGTAGAGAGCCAACAGGACTCGACAGTGGCCCCGAGCCTGCTGCGCCAATCTCGCGAAGCGAAGATACTCACCGTGAATGAGGCAACTCAGTCATTTCTGCTTGCTGTGACGGCCGCCAACATCGGGGCTCACGACCTGGCGATAAGCCTGTTCGCTCGGCTAGACAGTCTACCACTGAGCTTGGACCGAGTCGACGTTGGTTGGGGCCTACGCAGCTTGTCTTATCTCCTGCGGGCGCGCGAATACGAAGCCAACCAAGATACCAGTTCCACCGTGGAATTTTACCAGCGATTCATCGACGCGTGGAGCAGAGCTGACTCCTTGACCATACCGCTAATCGAAGAGGCCCAACGTAGCATGCAGCGTTACGAACGAGGTTCGCACAAATAGGCGTGACAACCATTCCACTTAGTTCCTACACACCTCATCTGAAAGGGACATACCATGAAAGCCACAGCGGAGAAGGAAAAAGACACTCTAGTCATTCCGCAGTGCATCGACTGCGGCGACCGGTGGGTCTGTGGGCGGAAGCCCGTCTGCCAGGAGATGGCCGCAAGAAGCGGTTGGATCCCTTACGGGAAGATCAAGTTCCGAAAATCCGTCAGCGCGATCAGCTTGGAGGTGAGGCTGACCAGCGAAGGTGAGATACAGGTACAAGTCAATTACTAGTTGCCTAATCTATCGGATGGCAGGATACGAAGACGAGAGTTCAACGGTCTTTGCAGGACGCGCAGTAATCCGCCAGTGAGGCGTGATCGCCACGGGAGTGGTAGGTGGTCGATAAGGTCCGTTTTCGCTCACGGTAGACGGCTCTTCGTTTTCTTGATCCCGCACAAAATTGCCACGTTCACACTGCATGATCGAAGGATGAAGCAGAAGAGCAAACGAAGCCCGGGGAGATGCTTGTCCCACCCCGGTAAGTTCGGACGCCGACCGCCGGAGTGCTTGACCCGTTGAGCTGGACGGCGGTGTACCAAAGATCGGGAGGTGCAGGATGGGATTCGGCAAAGCTACGACAGGCGACATATTCCTCGCCGCATTTGGCGTTAGCTACCTCGTTGGTGTACTAGGGGCAATCGGCCTTGCTGCTATTGGGGGAGACAAGGCATCCGCGATTGAGCTCCTGGAGATTCTCCTATCGCCCAAAGTGTTCACTGCGATACTCGCGCTCCTCGCTGGCAGGGAGTTCGGGCCAAAACTGATGGCTCTTACGGAAGCCAAGATTAAAGAATTGGGCCGCAGGGGGCAGCCCAGCGAGTCCTGACGCAATCAATCCCCG